>JAPLOC010001034.1 GCA_026692825.1 Planctomycetota bacterium
GTTCCGATAGGTTCCGTCTGACAGGGTCGACCTCTCAAGCACGATCGCCGACTCCAGGATCTCTCGGGAACAGGTTCTGATCGTCCGAATCTCCCGTGATCGCGCGGCAGAATGGGAATGCGCCCCCGACATGGTATACTGCGTCATTATAGACCTGCGTCACGGAGCGTCCTTCCACACGAGAATCTCATGTGTCAACTCATTGTACCTTCTGCGTTGGCATTGTGGCTCTTGGCATCTGGATTCGCAGACGGGCAACCGGAATCGCAGGTTGCCGTCCCACGGTCGACGGTGACTGAGAAAATGGAGGGTGGGGCCAAGAAATCGCCGCGCGATACGTCAGAGAAAGGCCGGCAAGCCCTGCGCACAACGGTATCGCCCCGATTCGAAAAAGTGCCGCTCCGTGAAGTGTTTGGGTGGCTGGCTACGGAAACCGGGGTCAACTTGCACATTGACAACAAGCGGATCGAAGACGGCAACCTGTCGGCTGACTTGGAAACCGAAGTGTCGCTGCGTTGTGACGATCTTAAGGCGGGCGACGTTTTGGAATTGTTTCTCGAATACTACGGACTCGACTACGACTGGAACGACGGAGTGATTGTGATCGCGCCGAAAGAGAGTTTCGAGCCGACCACCCAGATTTTCGACGTCAAGGAACTCTATACGAGTTCCTTGACGTCGAAAATCTGGGTGGTCGGCTCGAAACTCTCTTTCGGCGCGATCACAATCACTCCGTCGTTCCAGTCGTAGTCGAGTCCGTAGTATTCGAGAAACAATTCCAGCCCCCTCTTCCTGGGAGTCTCTGGGAGGCGCAGGGAGCATTCGGTCGGCGTTCGTGGCGGGGCGGTTCGCTCTCACGGTGGTCAATCATCGACGCAATCTTGGCGAAATCGAACGAGTGCTGAAGGATCTGCAAGTGCTGGTCGCCGCCCACAAACCCCCGGCTGAGGGAGAGGGGCCGCCACCCGCGGATGCGCCAGCAACCGCATTCGATCACCCCGTGTCACTCTCGGGTGCGACGCCCGAGCGAATCCAGGCGGCGTTGCAATTCCGCGTCTCTCCCAAATTCGAGTCCACGTCTCTCCTGGACGCGGTGGATTGGATTGCGGACCAGATTGGGATTCCGATATTGATCGATCAGAAGGCGGTCGAAGATGCAAATCTCACCGCCGACGTGAATGAAAAGAGTGTCGTAATGTCACTGACCGACGTATCGGCAGGGACACTGCTGTCGCTCCTATTCGAAGGAAAGGATCTGAAGTACACCGTCAGCCACGGGGTTCTGCAAATCACCACAACTGCAGTGGTCGAGGACGAGGACCGGCTCACAGTTCGGGTTTACGACGTCCAGCCATTCCTCTCGCGAGGGGATGACAGGAATGCCGAAATCGTCCAGTTACTCGAATCGATCCCAACCCTTGTCGATCCCTCTTCGTGGGAAACTGTGGGAGGATCGGCCACCTACCGACTTCTCCAACGAACCACGAATTGCTGACGCAGCGCCTCGACGAATTGAGGCGGGTTCCGGTCGTCCCAGTCTCACTTCGCCCGAAAGTGAAATTTCGAACCAACCCGCCGGTTGATCGTCCCTTCGACGAAACGGATGAGGACGAGCCGACGGAACTGGCGTCAGGTGAGACTTCACCTGCGGATGCGGTCGCCGTGAATGATTTCGGTCTCAAGCTCTTCCAGAAGGTGCGCGGCGATACGACCGGCAACTTCACCTTCTCACCCGCGAGCGCCAGTTCGATGTTGGCGCTCGCGTTTCCCGGTGCCGCGAATGAAACCGAGGCCGCGCTGTTGCAGTTGTTGGCACCGGACCTCGATCGAACGGCCGCAATCGAGCGTCTCAGCCGATGGCGGCGCGGATTGGTCGCGTCGCGGCCCCCGATCGGAGCGACCGACACGAGTGGTGGAAACTCCGGCTTGAGATCAAAATTCGCGCGCCAATCGGCGTCCCGATTGTTGCTCGCCAACCGCATCTGGACTGACACGATGTGCCCGACCGAGCCGGACTGGGCCGCGACAATGAAGGAGCAGTTTGCTTCCGAGATCGGCCAGTTCGATTTCGGAGATGTCGATGGCGCTGTGAAGGAGATCAATGACTGGGGCCGCAAGGCGACTCGGGGCAGAATTCCGGAAATTGTTGACAAAGAATTCCTGAAGACGCGCGGCGTATTCGATGGCCGAACCGCGTTTTTGCTGGCCAGCGCGCTGTCTCTTAGGGCTGAATGGGATTCTCCGTTTGAGAAACACAAAACGGTGCGGGCCAATTTCCATGCCCCCGGTCTTCTCCAAAAGGTCGAGATGATGCATCAACTGAATCAAAGCAGTTATGCACACCTGGATGGATTCAAGGCCCTGGAAATGTCGTTGGGATCTGGTCGCTGGTCGATGCTCTTTCTGCTCCCCGATCGGAAAGACGCCAACCTTGATGACCTCGAACGCCAGATCTCGCTGGAGTTCCTGGCCAAGGTCGAGAAAGAGAGCGAGCGCCGCGAGGTACGCATCTTCCTCCCAAGATTTCGGATCGAATCGACGTTGGAATTGACAAACGCACTCGAGTCTCTGGGGATCGGACCGGCACTCTCACTTCGCGATGCCGATTTCTCTCGAATGACGAATGCACCGGTTTACATCGACAAAGTCCGGCAGAAGACGTTTCTTAACGTCGATGAGATCGGCATGGAAGTCGCGGTCGCCACGCTCGGCGGTGCCGGTTTCGGGGGGGGATTCCGCGATCCCAACCTGGAATTCCGCGCCGACCACCCGTTTGTCTACCTGTTGCGCGACCGGTCCAGCGGGACGATCGTAATGATCGGTCGTTTTGTTGGGCCAGATGAGTGAGTTGCAAGGTCTGTGGAATCTCATTTGATTCCGCGCTGGCCCCCGGCGCAGACGACCGGTTCTTAGAATAGGGCAGGGGGGGACACCGAAGCGGCTCTGGGAATGGTACCGCTTCGGGCCGAATTCCCCCCGATCTTCCTACTGGAGACTCATCGTCACCGTTTTCAGTTCGGTGTAGTTCGCCAGTCCCGCCTCTCCCAGTTCGCGTCCGATTCCGCTCATCTTAAAGCCGCCGAACGGTGCCGCCGCGTCGAAGACGTCGTAGCAGTTGATCCACACGGTTCCGGCGCGAACGCTGTGGGCGATCTTATGCGCTTTGCCAACGTCCCGGGTCCAGACCGCCGCCGCCAATCCGTAGGTTGTGCGGTTGGCCCGCTCGATGACCTCATCGAGCTTCTTGAACGGCAGAATGCTCATTACCGGGCCAAAAATCTCCTCGCGCGCGATCGCCATGTCATCGGTCACTTCCGAAAACACCGTCGGCTCGACGTAAAATCCCTTCTTCCCCCACCTTTTTCCACCAGTGAGGCATTTCGCCCCTTCGTCGCCCCCTTTTTCAATGTATTCCAGAATCTTGTCGAACTGAGCCTGATCGACCTGCGGGCCTTGCGTTGTGTTGGGGTCCAGCGGATCCCCCAACTTTCGGCTCCTGGCCCGCTTGACCAACTTCTCGACGAACGCGTCGTGGATCTTCTCTTCCACGAACACCCGGCTGCCGGCGCAGCAGCACTGGCCCTGATTGAAGAAGAGGCCAAACTCCGTCCCGGCGACCGCCGCGTCGAGGTCGCAATCGGCGAAGATGATGTTGGGACTCTTGCCTCCCAATTCGAACGTCAATCGCTTCAACGTCGGAGCCGCGTCGGCCATGATGATCTGAGCGGTCCGGTGTTCACCTGTGAATGCGATCTTGTCGACATCGGGATGCTTCACCAGGGCGGCACCAGCGGTCGGTCCGTAGCCTGGGACGATGTTGATCACCCCCTTGGGGAAGCCCGCTTCAATCGCCAATTCGCCCAACCGCAGGCAGGAGAGGGGGGTCTGTTCGGCAGGTTTCAGCACCAGCGTACAGCCGGCGGCCAGGGCCGGTCCCCATTTCCAGGCGACCATCAACAGGGGAAAGTTCCACGGAATGATTTGGCCTGCGACCCCGATCGCTTCACGCCGGGTGTAGCAGAAATGGTCGCCGCGAATGGGAATGGTGTCTCCCTTGAGCTTGTCGGCCCAGCCGGCGTAGTACCGCAGGCAATCGATCACCAGCGGAAGGTCAGCGGCTCGCGAATCGCGAATTGGTTTTCCATTGTCGTGTGATTCGAGGGTCGCCAGTTCTTCGAGATTCTGTTCCACCAGGTCCGCCAGCCGAAACATCAGCTTGCCGCGGTCCCGGGCGTCCATTTTTGACCAGTCGCCCGACTCGAACGCCTTGCGGGCCGCTTTGACCGCCCGGTCGATGTCCGCCGCATCCCCCTCGGCGACATCAGCGATCTTCGTCTCGGTCGCCGGGTTCAGCGTCTCAAAAGTCTTTCCGCTCTTGGCGTCGACCCATTTGCCGTCGATCAAAAGCTGGGTCTGGCGGATCTTGGGGGCGGAGACGGAACGGCTGGCCTTGGCGCTGGCGGTGACCATTTTAACGTCCTGGATCGTGGGGGAGGGGGGAAGAATACACTCGCCTGGAGAAAATGTGCATTTTAGGGGAGGCACGGGGGGCATTCTACCGATTAGAATTCAACCTGCGTAGATTCCCAACCGATCCTTCATCAAGGATTCATTGGGAAATCAGCCGAATGCCGGCGTCAAAGTCCTCCCCGTCTTCCCCCGTTTCCATGGTGTGCTGACATATGTCAACTCGATTGCCAGCTTCAAATGGTCTCTGGCGAGCCGTTCGGGGAGTTTGCGACATGGTCATCACTCAACGCAGTGAGCGGATTCATGTGCTGGTGGGCGTTTGCTCCGTGGCGACGGCCGCCGCTCTGGGATTCTCTCTCTCGCGCTGGCTGGTTCTGATTTTGATCATTGGAATTGTCCAGGTGGCCGAAGCGTGCAATACGGCGATTGAATACGCGGTGGACCTCGCTTCTCCCGATATTCATCCGCTCGCGCGCCGGGCGAAAGATGCGGCCGCTGGGGCGGTGCTGCTGGCCGCCGCCCTAGGCATTGGCATTGGACTCACGCTGTTCACCGTTCGTATCATGGAGTTGCTGGAAGTCGCATGATGATGACCAGTCAAACCAAGCCGTTCGTCGAGGCGGGTAACTCCACTTCGTCCGGCGGGTCGAAGCCGCACTTTGTGGTGCCCGCGACGGCACCGAAACCCACCAGCCGATTTGCCATGTCCGGGCGACAGACCTTTGTCCAAAGTCTGAAGTGCGCCTATACCGGCGCGGTGGAGATTTTTGAGACACAGCGGAACGCGCGGATCCATCTGGTCATCGGCGGACTGGCAGCGGTCGCCGGCGCGATTCTGCAGTTTGACGCGTTTCGCTGGGCGGTCCTTGTTGTCATTATCGGCGTCGTCTTGGTGGCCGAGGGGTTGAATTCCGCGATTGAGGCGGTCGTCGACCTGGCGTCACCACAAGTTCACCCGCTGGCGAAAAAGGCCAAAGACACGGCGGCAGGGGCCGTGTTGCTGGCGGCGATCATGTCGGTCGTGGCGGGAGTGTTGCTGTTCGGCGAGCGATTGCTGAATTTGCTGTAGTTTTGGAGTGCCTCCGATGAATCGGTAGAACGAAAAGCGGGGATTCATCCCCGGCACTCCAAATACTCAGTTACCTTGCGGGGTTTGTTCGCAAAAACTCTTTTCGAGACGCGATTGCAGCATCGGGAAAGTCGGAAAACAGACCGTCGACTCCCAGCCCAAAAAACAACTGGTATTCGGCGGCGTAATCTCCGTGGCTGGAACCGAATCCTGGGGCAGTTTTGTCTCCCCGTCGCAACGAGACAGGCAGGAATGTGTTCTCGTTCCGAAACGTATAGGGATGAACCAATAACCCGGCGGCATGCGCATCGGTCACGACCGAAGTCGGCTCCAAGAGATTGCCGTTCCTGTCACGTGCCACGATCAGCGATTTATCTGGCCCAATTCCATCGGCGTACTCTTTGATCCGATCGAGGACCGCACGGTTTAACCAACCCGGCCGTGATGTGTTCGTTTCCGTATCAGTCAGTTCGGCGGGCGGTTGATCACCCAGCAATTGGATCAATCGCACCCGGGTCATCGGGCGCATCTTCTTCAGACTCGACGGCTCAAACGACTGGATAAAAACCGGGGCCTCCGGTTCCGTATAGCCCTGTGCGTTCAGATTCTCGACCAGCCGTCCCTCCAGGGGAAGCCCCAGGGCTTCGAAGTGGGAGGGGTGCTTCGTTTCGGGATAGACGCCTATCTCACGGCCGACGGTGGCGCTCTGTTGTCGGGCGAGTTTAAGAACTTCGTCAAATGTCGGGATTTCGTATTTGCCATCGTATTCTGCACTCTTCGGTCGCAATTTCGGCAGCCGCTCGACCGCCCGCAACGACTTCAATTCCGCCAGAGTGAAATCCTCGGTGAACCAGCCGGTCACCGTACGGGATCCCAATTTCTTGGTCACCTTGCGGTCGGCAAATTCCGCGTGACGTGCGACGTCGGTTGTTTGCGAAATCTCATTTTCGTGACGCGCGACCAGCACGCCGTCCTTGGTGATCACCAAGTCCGGTTCGATAAAGTCAGCCCCCTGTTGAATCGCCAATTCGTAGGCTGCCAGCGTGTGTTCGGGTCGATAGCCGCTGGCACCACGGTGCGCGATGATGATCGGGGAACGCGATGGAGTCGGGGCAGGGGGGGCGCACACCGCGTGCGTGGTCGAAAGCAGCATCGCGAGGACTCCCGTGGCCAGTCGAAAACAGAGCTTCACTTCGCCTCCAGAAAATCGTTGAGGAGTGAATGTCGCGGAGGCAGTCGCTCCAGGTGATTGCGGCCGTCGATCACGCCGCGATCCCGCAGCCATTGTTCAAACTCGGGAGCAGGTCGCAGGCCCAGAACCTGCCGAACGTACTGCGCGTCATGAAACGACGTGGACTGGTAGTTGAGCATCACGTCATCGGCACCCGGGACTCCCATAATGTAGTTGCAGCCCGCCACCCCCAAAAGTGTCAAGAGGACATCCATGTCATCCTGGTCCGCTTCGGCGTGGTTGGTGTAGCAGACGTCGCATCCCATGGGGACACCCAAAAGCTTTCCGCAAAAATGATCTTCGAGCCCGGCGCGGATGATCTGCTTTCCATCGTACAGGTATTCCGGTCCAATGAAGCCGACCACGGTGTTCACCAGCAACGGTTCATACCGCCGGGCGACCGCGTAGGCGCGGGCTTCCAATGTCTGCTGGTCGACGCCGCGATGCGCGCCGGCCGACAGACAGCTTCCCTGGCCGGTCTCGAAATACATCACGTTGTCGCCGACGGTACCGCGCCGCAGTTCCCGCGCCATGCCCCATGCCTCGTCGAGCAGGGCCAGCGACACGCCAAAACTGGTGTTGGCCGCCTCGGTCCCCGCGATCGATTGAAACACCAGGTCGACCGGTGCGCCTCGGCGGATCGCCTCCATCTGACTCGTCACATGAGTCAGCACGCACGACTGCGTCGGAATGCCATGGCGTACGATCAGCTCGTCAATCAGCCGCAACAGCAACTCCAGGTTGGCGAGATTGTCTGTCGCCGGATTCACACCAATGACGGCGTCGCCACAGCCGTAGCACAAACCATCAAGGATTGAGGCGGCGATCGCCCGCGGGTCGTCCGTCGGGTGATTCGGTTGCAGCCGAACCGACATGCGACCGGGCAATCCCAGTGTGTTCCGAAACCGCGTGACGACCCGGCATTTTGACGCGACGAGAACCAGATCCTGATTGCGCATCAGTTTGCTGACCGCCGCCGCCATTTCCGGCGTCACACCACGCGCGACGCTCGCGAGCGCCGCGGAATCAGTCTCATAGTCGAGCAGCCACTCGCGAAATTGGCCCACGGTGAAATCGCACAGTGGCGCGAAGGCGGTGGAATCGTGCGAGTCAACAATCAGCCTGGTGACTTCGTCGCGTTCGTACGGGATCAATAGCTCTTCAAGAAACAGTGTTAACGGAACATCCGCGAGCAACTGGCACGCGGCGACGCGTTCTTCGGCCGATATCGCCCCGATTCCCGCGAGTTGATCTCCCGAGCGAGTCGGACTCGCTTTCGCCAACAGAGACTTGAGATCGGGAAACGCGTAAACACGTCCTCCAATCCGGGAAATCCAGCGAGTCACAAACACATCTCCGGGAGTGCGGTCAGTCAGTCGTAACCCAGCCAAAAATCGAAACGACCGGGCAGGGGGGTTGCCCTCCCCTGTTCACTTCGGATTACCTTGTGGACTTACCGCTCCGTTCGTCCCCACGATCGCGCAGACGTGCCAGTTTGCGAATGACCGTCGCGGCGTCGCGACACAGCACAGAACTTCGTTCGCACGCTTCCGACGCGAGCGCCAGCAGTTTTCGCGCCTCTTCGACCGGCATGCCGGCCCGGGCGGCGACCGACTCGACCGAGCGCGTCGCCTTGCCTCGACGTACACCAAGCTTCAATTCCGCCAGCAATTGTTCGCAATAGGCTTTCAGCGGAGCGATCCCATTTCCAGAACGCCAATACAGATTTCCGAGGGCGTTCGTGTGGTCTGTGACATCGTGCCGTTGCGGTAGCGCAGGCGGGAGGACGGTCCCAAACCGGACGCTTCCGGCCCACGCGGCGCGGCGTCCCGGTCATGTTCAGCGATTCGTCAAACACGACCGTCGACTCGCGGCGAACCCCGGCCGCCTCGAGCAATTGCGCCGCCAAAACACCATTGCGATGACTTTTGTCGTACAGCGACTTGTTCGAAAACAGGTGGTCCGAGGCGGCGACAATGATCGAGCCATTTCCGTACGGCAGACGCACGACCTGTTTTGAGAATTCTGTTCCCAGCAATAGTTCGCCCCGCGACGCTTCGATTTTTCCGATCGACTGCCAATCGACACCCAACAGCGGAAATTTCGGATTACCCAGGTCGGCCACGACGGGAGCTGGCTGGACGATTTCCGGGCCAACGGGAACGACTGGCGGTGCGATGGGGGCGACCTGGTTCTTGGGAGATCCCGCGCCCGGCGGCGTGACACCGGGGGGGTTGTCACCTCCCGTGGGAGAGGGATTTTTGGCATTCGCCTTTTGGAACTGATGGAAATTCCCGGGGATCGAGTCGGCGGTGGCCACGACCTTGACGTTGAGAAAGGGAATCGTAATGGCCGGCTCTTCCCAGCGCGAGGCGTACAACAGGCGTCCGCCGCGGTTGACCCAACTCAGCAGAATGTTCCATTCCAGGTCCGTCGGAGCGCGGGCGGGTCCGAGAATGCAGATCGTGGCGTCGGAGGGAAGATCGGTCGCCAGCCGCGAGAGCGATCGCAGACTGCGGGAGACGTTACCGGCGCGTCGCTCGGTGAATTGAAAAAAGGCGTTACGTCCACCGACATCGACGTTGTACGTGTCGTTGAGCTGGGGGGCGTCGACCCGCGGAAACCAGATCTGGAGGAGCATGATCCCGGCGAGAACCGCGAGCCAGGGGATCGACTTCCAGGCGAAGTGGACGGTCGAGGGAGCGGCGGGGGAATCAGGCATGGGAAGCCAAGACCAAGGTGAACATAACAGACATTATCGGACGTTGCCTTTCCCCGGTTTTCGTGGCTTTTTCCACGATTCCCGCGAATTCCCGGGCGTTTCGAACCGCAACAGCCGTCCGAATTGCAGTCACGCGCCAACCTCCTCAAACACGCCGATCCGCCGAAACTTCTCGTACCGGCGGTTCAGCAACTCAGCCTTCGGAATCGCCGTCACGTCTTTCAGGATTCGCTGCAGCGCCCCCTTCAGGTACATCGCCGTCGACCGATGATCGCGGTGCGCCGCCCCCAACGGCTCGGGGATGATCTCGTCAATCACACCAAACCGCAGCAGATCGGCGCTCGTGAACTTGAGCGCCCGCGCCGCCTTGTCGGCGTACTTCCGATCCTTCCACAGAATCCCGGCGCAACCCTCCGTACTGATCACGGAGTAGTAGGTGTATTGCAGCATCGCGATGTGATCGCCGATCCCGATCGCCAGCGCGCCGCCCGACCCCCCCTCCCCGATCACAATGCAGATGATCGGAGTGTCAACCTGAGACATCTCGCGGATGTTGAGCGCGATCTGATACGCCTGCCCGCGCTCCTCAGCTCCAATCCCGGGATAGGCACCCTGGGTATCAATGAAGCAGACGATCGGCAGTTTGAACTTCGCCGCCATCTGCATTCGGACCAGCGCTTTTCGATAGCCCTCCGGATGCGGCGAACCGTTCTGCGTTTTTTCGCGATCCTTGAGATTGTGCCCTTTCTGCTGACCGATGAACATCACGCGGCGCTCTTCGAGCTTGGCGAATCCGGTGATGACTGCGGGGTCGTCGCCGAACGAACGATCGCCATGCAGTTCGACGAATTCGTCAAACACCAATTCGAGGTAATCGCTCGAATGGGGACGGTCGGGATGGCGGGCAACCTGGACGATCTCCCACGGATCGAGCTTCTCGAACACCTCACGCCGCATCTTTTTCAGTTCGAGCCGGGTCGTACGAATCTGGTCGCGGAGCGAGAAGTCGGGATCGGGAACCCGTTCGAGTTCCGCGAGGCGGTCTTCCAAGACAACCAGCGGCTTTTCAAACGGAAGGCGATACTGCGGAGGCATAAGTGTGAGTGGAGAGAGTTACGCGGAGGGGAGGTCGTCGAAACCCGCGAGATCGTCAATTCGCATTCCGCCCGGAGCTGCCGGAGTGGGGTGCGACGTGGGCTTGCCAGCGGCCGGTTTCGCCGGAGGAGGCGCGGCGGCCGGACGAGTCGCCGGCGGCACAGCCGGGCCAGCCTTGGGGACGACAGGCGGAACCGGAACGCCCGCTGTGGGGGCGGGAACCGCCGGCCGAACGGCGGCGGGGTTCACAGGAACTGCGGGTGCGACCGGACGCGCCGCTGGAGCGCCGGCGGCCGGCGCGGCGGGAGCCGCCACCCAGGGCGTCGGTCCACCCGGCATGGGTTGAGGCGGAAACTGTGGCTGCATCGGGTAGGGGGCCTGCCCCGGCATCATCTGCCCCGGCTGCATTTGTCCGGGAGGCATTTGTCCGGGAGGCATCTGACCGGGCATCATTTGTCCCGGGAAAAATTGGCCGGGCATCATCTGGCCGGGCATGTACTGCCCTGGCGGGAACTGACCCGGGGCGAACTGCCCGGGCATCGGTTGGCCGGGGAATTGTTGCACGGGCACCGGAGGGGGCGGCGCGGGGGCGGGTTTGGGAGCGGCAGCAGCGGCCGGTGCTGGCTTGGAAGCGGCGGCCGCCTTCGCGTCCGCGGCCTGCTTCTCTTTCTGAACCCGTGCCGGTGCCGCGACCCCCAGCATTGTCCGCAGCGCGTCGGTCCGACTGTCGAGCCGTTCACCCAAATTGGCGCTCACATCCTGTTGCGCCTTCTCGGTGTCGGTCATCACCTTGGTCTCCAGCACTTCTTCCTTAAACGGAGAGACCTTACGGAACTCGGCCAAAAATTCATTAAAACTCTTATGCCGCTGGTCGGGCTTCTTGGAAAGCAAACGCAACACAATGCGATCCATCTCCTCGGTCACATTTTGATTGACGAACGAAGGAGGGGGGGGAGAATCCTGAATGTGCCGCATCAGCAGGTCGTTGGGGGTCGTTCCCGTGAAGGGGGGCTGTCCCGTGAGCATCTCAAACAGAGTGACGCCAAAAGCGTACATGTCGACCTGGAACGACAGCGGCTTGCGCATGATCTGTTCCGGGGCCATATAAGACCGGGTTCCCTTGGCAGTTCTCGATTTGGCCGCGAACACCTTGGCCAAAGCGCCGGCGGGCCGGCCGGCCAAAGACATATCAATGACTTTGACTTCCGCCGACTTGTTCACAAGGACATTGTCCGGCTTAATGTCTTTGTGAACGTACCCCTTGTCATGCAAATGCTGATACGCCATCGCCGCCGACTCGACGATGCGTTTGAATCGCACCTGCACGCTGGTGAGGTTGTTGAACATTTGCGACTTCAGGTTGGGAGCCAGAAACAGCTCCATCGAGAAATACGCGTCTTTTTTGAACATCGACCCCCAGTGGCCATCAAAGTACTTGATGATGTTGGGGTGTTCGAGCGCCTTGCCGACGGTGAACTCATTGCGCATCGCGGCGATCTGCTCAGGATCCTTGAGCGCGTCACCAGTCAGCACTTTCACCGCCACATGGCGTTGCCCGTCGGCCGCCATCGCCTCCCATACCTGGCTGCTTTTACCCCCGGCGATGAAGTTAACGAGCTTGTACGGCCCGATCATCGATTGGTCGGGCGGAGCGTTCTTGTCCGGCTTTCCCCCTGTGGGGGCCGCGGGTGCGTTCGACATGCGATAGGGGCCTGTGGCGACTAAAAGCCGCTGGTGGTGGTGGCCGGTTTCTTCTTCTTGTCGCTCGATCCCTTCGCGGTTTTCGCCGCGCCGGCCACGAGAGCCCGCAGGGGGGTTCCATCGACAAGTTCCCGGGTGGTGGAGACAACGACTTCATCCGTCGCCCCGAATCTGCCCGAAACAAACACCTGCTCCCCCCCTGCCCGTCCCAGAATCCGCACGGTCAGGTTGCGAACCACATTGTCTCGCAACACCTGCACTTTTCGCCGACCGTCCGGCAGATTGCTGACGGCCGCCGATGGGACCGAAGTCACGGGTTCTTGCGGCAGCAAGGGGGAAATCACGGTCTGACCGGGACGCAGTTTGCCCGCGCTGTTGTCGATCAACAGCACTCCCTGGGCCGGCGAGGGAATCAAATCGCGGACCGCGTGGAATCGTCCCTCCAGCCCGATTATCGCGTCGACTTTCGCCTGAAGGGGGGTACCTTCAATTGAAATCTCGGTGTTCCCGCCCACGTTCGTCACAGCGCGGTCGACCGGAACTTCCACACGCAATTGAGACGGATCAATGAGGCGGACGAGCTTCTGCCCCGCACGAACAAACT
>JAPLOC010001035.1 GCA_026692825.1 Planctomycetota bacterium
ATACGGGTCGACAAAAACCGGTGTCAATTGCCATTTTACCCAGACCTCCCAGTTGTCGCGGTGGGACGACGCCGGGGTTCGACAGGGCGAATTTCCGTCGGGCGCGAAACTCGTACGGAACAAGAAAACGGCAGTCGCTTATCGACGATTTTCCTGTTGTCCGTGCGTAATGAGCGACCCCCGGGCCGCAATCGGTGGTGAAAACTCGGCCGGGAGCGGAATCGTCCCTATGATCGGCATCACCGACCCAGATTTTTCGATGATTTCCTGACGGCACTGACTGAACAAAAAGTTTCCATGAATCCCCCCCCGGTTTCTACCGCGCGCCCGGGTGTCTGGTTACAATCCGCCCGGTTCAGACAACAGCATCATCCCCACCACTGGAGTACCGAACGTGGATACGACGGGGCTTCCGATCGATTTCGAAGCGAAGCGAGGCTGTGGCCGGTTGACTCTGGATCCAGAGGTGAACAACAGCGCATGGGATGTCGTGGAACGAAGCGGCACTCAGGTGATTTCCCAGCTTGAAAAAGAAAAAGTCACATCGCTGATTGTCGATCTGTCTCCGCTGAACTATCTGGGGAGCGCCCAGGTGGCTCTTTTGGTAAGGGTCTGGAAGGCGTTGTCGGCCCGCAATGGCAAGATGGTTGTTCAGGTCAATTCCCCGGTCGTCCGAGACGTCCTGAAGACCGCCGGTCTGAACCGGTTGTGGGAGTTCGTCGACTCGCAAGCGAAAGCCTACGAGTTCCTGGGAGTCAACCCCGACGGGGTACATACCGTCAATCCGGTCTGGACATTTGTTGGCGGAGTGACGGCGGTGGCGGCTCTCGTCGCGACGGCGCTGGAGTTATTTCAACCCGAACTGTTGGGGGCCACGGCCGACTGGATCGCGATTGGCAATGCCTCGATCGCGATTTTCGCGGGGCTGTTCGTCGCACTTCGCGCTGGGGGAATTCCGCGTCTCATGGGAATCATTATTCTCCTGGCGGGTCTTGGGGTCTGCGGCGTGCAACTCTACCCCCCCTTCAACCCGTCGTCCTCAACGGAAATCGAATCCCGACCCGAATCAGATTCCGACAAAGAGCAGATCTCGGCCGACGCCAAAGCGACCGGCGAATCCGCTTCCCCTGCGGAACCTGCCAAAAAGCCGACAGGCGCTCCTCCCGATGGCGGAACTGCCAACACCACTCCGCCGACGGAAAATAAGCCACCCGAAACTCCCGCGACTCAACCGCCAGTCGAGAACAAGCCCGTTCATAACAAACCGGTTGAGGAAAAACCGGCGGGCGACAAGCCGGTTGAGGAGAAACCTCCCGAGGAACAGCCCGCCGCCGACAAGCCGGCTGCAGCTCCTCCAGCGGGAGTGGAAGCTCCCGCCATTCAGCCTTGAGCAAAACCGCCGCCGACACCGAAATCTGAGATGCCCCGCCATGTCGACTGAAACATCGTTCACGGAACTGACCGACCATCGCCAGAAGGCGCTGCAGGAAGAATTGGGTGAACTCCTGGATGTCGTCGGGCCGGCGCAACTGTTTGAGTTGCTGCTGGAACGCTCGTTTCACCTGCGAGCGACCGACATTCATCTCGATCCGTTTGAAGAAGGGCTGCGAATTCGGTTGCGCGTTGACGGCA
>JAPLOC010001036.1 GCA_026692825.1 Planctomycetota bacterium
AACAAGCAAACCGTGATCGACATCCCGAACCTCTTTCGCCGTCACCAGCCTGACCATGGCCAGCCAATTCTGGAATTGTTCGCAACCAAGCGGGTACTTTACCTCAATGAATTGTTTGAGCGAGTTCGAATGGAGTGAATTGCTCGCCTCGATCGAAGCGGGGCGATTGATTCCCGTTGTGGGTGACCAATTCATCAGAGCCGATGTGAGCTCGCAGCCTCTGAACGTCCTGGTTGCCGGTCAACTTGCCAATCAGTTGGGAACCGGCTGGTCGGCTGAATCGCCTTCAACGCTGAACGACGTCGTCACCGCCTACATGTCCGAAGTGAACGGCGCCCGGCTGGTGCCACTCTACTCCAAAACCCGAGACGTGTTGAATGAGGTGAAGTTTCAGACGCCGGAACACCTGCGGAAGCTTGCGAGGATTACGGATTTCAACCTCTTTCTCACCACGTCATTCGCTCCGACATTGGAGAATGCGTTGAACGAGGTCCGATTTGGCGGCGCGCATCGCTGTGAATCCTGCCATTTCTCCATCAAGGGGTGCGTCGACCTCCCCGACTGGAAGGAACATCTGGGCACATGCGTATTTTATCTTCTTGGCAAAGCCGATTTGGCGCCCCGTTCGTTCGTCATTTGGGATGCGGATGCAATCGATTCCATATTGCATTTCCACGACTTGGTGAATGATGGGAAGAGCATTCCTCACCTCCAGAGCGCGCTGAAGGAGTTCGATTTGCTGTTTCTCGGAGTCAGTTTCGCCGACTGGCTCACTCGCTTCCTGCTACGAGTGGCCCGCCAAAACCGCCATTCCTCGGATACCGACTACTCCGAGTATCTAGCGGAACGGGGGTGCGACGTCGCGGAAAGTTTCGTCGGCTTCTGCCGCGGCGCGCGCCGCGGCACCAAGATTCTGCGGTGCGAACCAATCGCGTTCGTGGATTCGCTTTTTGAGCGATGGACGGCGCGACAAATTGCAATCGCGCACACGACGATTTCCCCAAGACGCGATTTTGTTTGGCCGGAGAGATGGATGCCGAAAGGAGCCGTATTCATCAGCTATGCTCACGAGGACGTCTTAGCGGCGCAGCGCATGGCCGACGGACTTCGGCAAGCCGGGTGCAACGTCTGGCTGGATCGTGAACGCCTTAGCGCAGGCGAGAATTGGGAAAACTCCCTGGAAATCCAGGTGAAGCGGCAATGCTCCGTCTTCATCTCGTTGATTTCTCGCAGCACCGAAATGAGCGCCGGCTATTGTCACCGCGAACGAAAGTGGGCCGCCGACCGTGATCCGGATTTTGGCAGGGATGGAAGCTTTTACGTCCCGGTGACGATCGACGCTACGCAGGTGGGCGAACTCGCCAAGGAGAATCTGCCAGCGCGGTCAATCAACGTCTGGCAAATGCCGCAAGGTGAGACGACTCGGGAATTCGTATCAAGAATCATTCAATTGCATAAAGCCAACCAGACCGGAGAATTTTTGTGAGCGAGCCGTGCGCCTCCATCGAGAGCCCTTGGCTCGGCCTGGAGCCGTTCAAGGAGGAGGACCGCAGGTTCTTCTTCGGTCGCGGCAATGAGGTGGAGGAGTTGTACTCGGCCTTGCGTCATCAGCAACTCACGATCCTGTTTGGTCGATCCGGCAACGGCAAGACCTCCCTTCTCAGAGCGGGCTTAGTGCCGTTGTTGCGGGAAAAGAATCTACTCCCAATCGTCGTGCGATTGGATTTTGTGCCCGCCGCGCAGCC
>JAPLOC010001037.1 GCA_026692825.1 Planctomycetota bacterium
AGCGTGAAAACGAAAACAGCCGCGTGTCGCAATGGACGCGCGGCTGTGGGCTGTGGTTTGGAGTTTAGTATCGGAGCGTTGCCCGGCTCAGGGCATTTTCCACTCGTAGATGCCCATTTCGAGGATGAGCAGCGTGACTCCGACAATCAGTGCCGCCACCGACACGAACAGCAGACCGACATACACGTCGGGTGCCGGGGGGGGACCTTTGACTTTGCGGGGACTAGAGCTTCGTGGAGACATTATCCCCCTCCTGAATGGCACCGGTGCGGGTCGTTTCAATCACTTCCCCGACCGAAGAGTCGGGTGACGTGGTGACAATTCGAATCTTGGCCAGATAACGAGTCTTGCCTCCGGCCTTGGCACCGGGACGCCACACGGTCATCTCGTGTCCCTTCACCAAGCCGTCGTTGATTCCGAGCGAAATCTGCAGCAGCTCGGCATTGCCGATCTTGGCGGGTTTGCGAACCGTCCGCACCACGCCCTCAATGCGCGGCGGGGGCTGCAGCACGCTTGTCGCGTCGACTGTTTCGTCCGCCGAGATTCCGTTCTTCGCCAACAGCGCAGTGTAATTCGAAATCTGCGAGAGGATCGACTTGTTCTTCGAGCGGGCGATATCGAGTTCGACCGTCAACTTACGGATCTCGTCGCTCAACCCCGAGTTTTTGGTTTCAGCGGCGCTGATCAGCCCGGTCTGCTCGTGATTCACCTCACGCAATTCCCGCGCTTCTTCGGCTCGCGCCAACGCCTCTTCCGCCGAGTTCTGCGCCCGTGTCTGCGCCTGAGCGAGCTGCGTCTGGAGCGAGGCGATCTGGTCTTTTGAAGTCTTGAACTGCTGCTCGGACAGTTGCAACGACGCCTCGGCCTGTTTGGCTCGTTCAATGGCGGCGTCGGTGTCGGCTTTCAATTGGGTCGTGAGCTTGGTGTTCTCTTCGATCCAGTTGTTCTTTTCGACATTCGCCTTGCTGGCGGCGGTCTTCTGCTTTTCGGATTCCGTGCGCCAATTGGTGTGCGTCGTGTAGACGGCACCCGCGAACATCATGAACAAGATGCTCAGCGCCATCTGCACCACGACCAGAATCTTGCCGAAGTACGACATCGGATACTACTCCTCGGGTTGGTCTTCGGTGGGGGAATCGCCGTCGGCGTCTTCGGTCCCAAAGGGATTGTCTGTCGACGGATCTTCCGACTCACCCGCCTCCGCAGGCATTTCCTCGGCAGGGGCCGCGTCACTTTCCCCCGCGTCGCTCTCCATCGCTTCGTCTTCGCCTTCCGCTCCCTCATTGAGCGGGGTCGGTTCCACGCTCTCGGTCGCCGGGGCCGCATCCTCGGTCTCGGTCTCGGCCTCGTCCGAACCGTCATCATCGGCCGGGATCTCCACCGCTGGCGGTTCCGCCGGAAGCGTTCCAGGAGCGGTCGGTTTCAGTCGGGGAAGATTCTCTTCGTCGACGGTCGGGTCATACAGCGCTTGAGTGGGCTGGCCGAGCGTGTCTTTCAGCGACGCGTTTCGACGGACCGCCCGTTGCAGCACGCCCCTCGACTGATACAGCAGATCCCGCAGACGCAACACCTCGGCCTGAGCGGCCGCCCGTTGGGAGACCAATTCTTCGTATTGCGCTTGCAGCCGCTGAATCTCTTCACGACGAAGTTTGTCGGTATCGAGTTTCGCCTGAGCGGTCACCGCAGTCGTCGCATTGATCTCACGCAGCTTTTTGTCTTCTGTTTCCAGCGTCACCGCGTATTGATTCAACCGCGCCGCCTTCAGCTCCATCGCCGTAAGGTCAGCGGCAATGGAAGCGACGGTCAGCGGTGTCAATGCGGCGTAATCGTCGGCTTGTTTCTTGAGTTTGTCGATTTCGACTTGCAATTCCGCGGTTTTCGCGCGGGGAAACTCGTTCGCTTTCGTTTTCCAGTCGGTCCGGGCGATACTCGATACCGCCGTCGCGCCCAGAAACGCCAGCGACAGCACGGTCACGAGTACCGTGAGCGCCTTGCTGATCTTCGTTGTCATGGACGGTGGCCGATCAAGGAGAAAGGAGACTTGAACTGCGAATCGGTTGCTGAAGTGCGAACATTCGGGATTTCGTCCCCGAATGGGAAAATCGGCTCAGGCGACGCGACACTCAAAGAGTAT
>JAPLOC010001038.1 GCA_026692825.1 Planctomycetota bacterium
ACACCCTTCGATCCGAAATCAAAATCTGGTCCGAAAAAACCACGTCCAAACAACGGGGTGTCGACTGGCACTTCACTGTCGAAAACGCCCGTGTGAAACTGAAGTCCCTCTACCCAAAAATCAAGAATTGACGGGGCACTAGCCCCAAACCACATGGCGCGGCCCATGCGCCATCTACCTTGTGTGGATTGGTGAATCAGATCTTCCCTCTGTCTGCCAAACACGACGTCGGTAACCAAGTCTACCGGGGCCGCCGACGATCTCATTCACCATCCTAACCAAACTGCCCGGTCAGGTACTTTGCCGTCAGTTCCTCGCGGGGATGTTCGAAGATCGTTGAGGTTTTATTCGCCTCAATGATTTCGCCGTGGAAGAAGAAGACGGTCTGGTCCGAGACGCGGGCCGCCTGCTGCATGTTGTGCGTCACGATGAGAATTGTCAGTCGGTCTTTGAGCTGGTAGACCAGATCCTCGATCCGGGAGGTCGACGCCGGGTCGAGCGCGGAGGTCGGCTCATCAAACAACAACAATTCCGGCTCTGGGGCGAGAGCCCGAGCGATGCACAACCGTTGTTGCTGGCCACCCGAGAGTGCATACGCCCCCTCCTTCAACCGATCCTTGACCTCCTCCCACAAGGCGGCCGCCTTCAGCGACTCTTCGACCCGACCCGCGATTTCGGACCGGGACGTGATCCCCTTGAGCCGCAATCCGAACGCCACATTGTCAAAAATTGACTTCGGAAACGGATTGGGCTTCTGAAAGACCATCCCCACCCGCAGCCGCATTTCCATCGGATCGACGTCCGAACCGATGATATTGAGATTCTCGGGCAACAGCAGAATCCGCCCTTCGTACCGGTTCCCCTGGTACAGGTCGTGCATCCGGTTGAGGCACCTCAACAGGGTGGTTTTTCCGCAGCCGGAAGGGCCGATCAGCGCTGTCACCGCATTAACGGGAATGGACAGATTGATATTCTTCAGCGCGTGCTTGGTGCCGTAGAAGAAGTTCAAAGGTCACAGGATCCTCGCTCACGGGTTGAATGACGTGACGCCGCGCCAGCACGCTCGGGGTCACCAGGTGGGGTGCGGCCGGGGGCGGGGAAACAAGTGACAACGCCATGACGGGACTCCTTACCACTTGATCCGTTGTCGCAACCGGTATCTCAACACGATCGCCGCCGCGTTCAACGACAGCGTCAGCGCGATCAACACAATTCCCGCCGACGCCGCCAGCGAATTGAACTCCGCCTGCGGTCGCGAGATCCAGTTGAACATTTGAATCGGCATCGCGGTGAATTCCGAATTCAACCACTCGAAATTGACAAACGGAGGATTCGACTGAACGGGGGCCGGGGGAAGAAAAGTAATGAACGTGACTGCCCCAATCGTCATCAACGGGGCGCTTTCCCCCAGGGCGCGCGACATCGCGATGATCGTGCCGGTCGCGATTCCCCCCATCGAATACGGCAACAAGTGATGCTGCACCACTTGCCATTTGGTCGCGCCGAGCGCGTAGGCCGCCTCGCGAATTCCCTGTGGAATCGCCCGCAGCGCCTCGCGCGTCGTCACGATGACAATCGGCAGCACCAGCAAACCCAACGCGATCCCTCCGACCAGCGTTGAGCGCGGCATCCCCAGTCCGTAAATCAACAGTCCGAGCGCCAGCAATCCAAAAATGATCGACGGCACCCCCGCAAGGTTCGCGATATTGATTTCGATGATCGTCGTCAACCAGTTCCGAGCGGCATACTCTTCGAGGTAGACCCCTGCTGCCACTCCCAGCGGCACCGCGAGAACGATTGTGATCAAGGCCAGCAGAAGCGATCCGACCAGGGGAGAGAGAATTCCCGCCTTGGCCGCATGGCGCGAAGGAAACGAATTGTAGAACGCGGGATCGAACAGACGCTGGTAGCCATCGGAAATCAAACCCGACAGCAACACCGCCAGGGTCACCACGCCGACCAACGTACACGCCAGCCCCAGAATCGCGAACCAGCGATCCTGGCGTTTTCTCAACGCGATTAACGCCGCGGTGCCACTCATCAGTAGCTCTCCCGAAAGCGTTTGCGAAGGATGTAGCCGCAGATGTTGAAGCCCAACGTTGCCAGGAACAGCACCAGGCCGGCGGCGAAAATCGACTGATAGCCAATCGCGCCGCGAGGCACGTCTCCCATCGAGACCTGCACGATGTACGCGGTGATCGTCTGNNNCTGCCCACCGGCGGCGATCGCCACGATCATCGTTTCGCCAATCGCGCGAGAGATTCCCAGAATGTATGCGGAACCAATCCCGGAGAGTGCTGCGGGGTAGACCACACGCAGCGCGGTGATCATTTTGTTCGCCCCCAGGGCGTAGGCCCCTTCGCGGAGCAGCATGGGGACGGACCGCATGGCATCTTCGCTCAGCGAACTGACGTACGGGATGATCATCAATCCCATCACGATACCCGCGCTCAACATGTTCGACCCGGGCATGTCCACAAATACTTTTCGCAATGCCGGGCTGACGATCAACAGTGCGAAATAACCGTAGACCACGGTCGGAATCGCGCTCAGCAGTTCCAACGTCGGCTTGAGGAACTCACGCACCGAAAACGGCGCGTATTCACTAAGATAGATCGCGACAATAGAACCGATTGGCAACGCGACAAAAAGGGCGACAACGGTCGTCACCAAAGTGCCACACACCAGCGGCAAGATCCCAAACTCGGGTGGTTCAAACGTCGGAGCCCACGCCGTTCCGAACAGAAAGTCGCTCAGTGGAACGGTGCGGAAACACATCGCCGACTCGACGATCAGCACCACCACAATCCCGGCCGTCACCGCGACCGAGGCGAATGCCGCAAGGAACAGGCTGAATTCAATCAGTCGCTCTTTCCATCGCGGTCGACCGGTTCCAAACAGCGGAGAACGGCCATTCACCCAACCGGGGAGGGGCGATTTGGCGTCTTCTACCGAGTCCGGCGTGTCGTTACCCGCTGGGGTCACTGGACTTCCCGGGCGAGGATTTCTTGGATCTTGACTCCGACCTCAGGTTTTCCCTTGAACGCCGATCCCACCTTCAGTTCGCGGAACCGGTTCAGCACCAACTGGTATTCGTCCCCCGGCAGTGGCATGTACTTCACCTCTGTCACCAGCTTGGTGGCGTTGACGAGGTAGTATTCCACAAACGCCTTGACCTCCGGGCGGTCGGCGGATTTTCGGTTCACGTACAAAAACAGCGGCCGCGACAGCGGGTTGTATTTCGCCGCCAGAACGTTTTCGAGCGTCGGTTCAATCGGACCCAAATCGTCCTTTTCCCAGTCGACCGCCAGCGCCTTCACCGCTTTGGTGTTTTCAATGTAATACGCGAAGGGAATGTACCCGAGGGCGCCGGCGTCCCCCTTGACTCCCTGGACCAGCGTGTTGTCGTCTTCGCTGGCGTTGTAGTCCTTGCGGCTCGACCGGGCCTTCCCGACAGTCGCTTCCGTGAAGTAGTCAAATGTCCCCGAGTCGGAGCCGGCACCAAACAGCCGCAAGTCGGAATCGGGCCAAG
>JAPLOC010001039.1:0-305 GCA_026692825.1 Planctomycetota bacterium
CCGCTCCTATTCAGCCTCGCCCCGCTGACGCTGTTCTTCCGTGAATCGAGGCCAGCGGCGTTGCGTCTCTGGTTGTATGTGGGCTGGCTGTTCGTGTCGTGCTGGGCGCTGACGCATCGGCTCGACCGATTCTGGGTTCCCATGTTGCCGATCGTCGCGCTGCTGGCCGGTGCGGGGGGGAGTGTTTTTTGGACGCGACTCGCCACGCGCCAAGATTCGAACGAAGGGGGACGAGTGGGGGGGGGCGCGTTGTTGCGGGTGGGGCTGGTCGGGTTGGTCGCGCTGCTGTTGTTCTACAACCTGAC
>JAPLOC010001039.1:358-1896 GCA_026692825.1 Planctomycetota bacterium
CAACAGCTTTCTCAGTAGCTTCTCGGATGCGTCGCGATTTGTCGCCCGTTTGACCGCGCCCGAACTGGTCCATCTGAACGAAACCCTTCCCGAGGGTTCCAAAGTGCTGTCTGTGGGGGACGCCGAGATGTTCGAAGCGCGGTGTCCCGTCGCGGACAACACCGTGTTTGACCAGTCGTTGTTTGCAGATTGGCTCGGTGATCCCGATTGGAAGGGTGACTCCGCAGACCGGCCGTTCCGCGACCGGAGGAGCATTCAAGACAAATTGGCAGCCGAGGGAATCACGCACATCTACGTCAACTGGCTGGAGATCTTGCGGTATCGATCTCCCGGGAACTACGGATACACCCGGTTCGTTTCCCCGAGCCGTTTTGAACAGTTGCGCGAGCTGGGCATTCTCGGCCCCCCCTGGAAAATTCCCGCCGCTGGGCTGCCTCTCGCGGAACTCGACGCGGGGAGGCTGGATGTTGTACGCAGTTGGGGAAACGAGCCGGTGACCCGGCTTGCGGGCCAAGAGGTTCTCACGACGTTTGAGGTGTTTCCGGTTAGGCCCACTCGGTGACGCTCTCAGTGACCGCTTGTGAGTCCCCCGACCATCCGCGATGATATTCAGCCGTCACGAACACGATCCCCGCCGGTGGTCGTGGTTCGCATTTCCACCCGGGTCGAGATCGCGATGGGACGCATGCCCTCTGAACCGACTCCCAGCGTCGCTCAACTTCTCGAACAGGCTCGGAACGGAGACACCGACGCCCGCAATCGCCTGTTTGAAATGTGCCGCAGCTACGTCGCGATCTCGGCCAAAGCCGAAATGGCGAGCTGGCTGCAAGCCAAAGTCGACGCTTCCGACCTGGTCCAGCAGACCCTGCTGGAGGCGCACCGGGGACTCGACAATTTTCGTGGCCAGACCGAAGCCGAGTGGCTCGGGTGGCTCCGCAAGATTGTGGCACACAACGCGGCGGACTTCGTTCGCCGATTTCACGGCGTGGAAAAACGGAAGGCGAGTCGCGAGGTTCCGTTGCAGCCCGGCGACGATTCCGAAATGGGACTGCAACTGTCGGACGGGGGCGATTCTCCCAGCAAAATCCTGATTCAAAAAGAATCTGAGTTACAAATCGCCGACGCGATCGCCCAACTCTCAGAGGATTACCAGCAGGTGATTCTGTTGCGGAACATGCGTCGACTGCCGTTTGATGAGGTCGCCCGAGAGATGGGACGCTCGCGGCCGGCGACGCAGGTGTTGGGGATGCGTGCCGTGAAAAAGCTCCAGGAACTTCTCCCTTCCACCGAAATCCCCGTCACGCGTGACCCGCCGTGACCACCGGCACCAATGGACGAAGACGACCGTCTCTTTGAATTGCTGGAGGGTTACCTGTGCGCGTTGCAGGCGGGGAACGTCGCGGAGTGTGCCCGTCTGCGATCACTCGAACCGGGGATCGCGAAATTCGCGAAATCGTTCGAGGCCCTCGATTCATTTCTGCCGGCGGCCCCCGTCACGCTATCGGCTCCCACCCCGAAAACCGACGGTGGAACCCCGG
>JAPLOC010001040.1 GCA_026692825.1 Planctomycetota bacterium
AGGCGTTTCACAATCGCCTTAGGGTAACTGCCGAAATTCACCAACAGCCCTAACCTCAGGTCCGTCGCCTTCAGGTAATTCAACACCTGTGCCGAGTGTTCGGGAGCGAACTCGCGCACCGCCTTCAATTCAACAATGATCTTGTCATAACAGACGAAATCGGGCTGAAACGTCTGTTCCAGCACAATCTCTTTGTAGTGTAGCGTCAGGGTGGACTTGGCACGAAACGGGATGCCACGCGACTGGAATTCATGTTGCAGACATTCCTGGTAAACCGACTCGAGAAACCCGCATCCCATGACGCGGTAAACCTCGAAAATCGCTCCTTGAATCCGGTAGCACTCTTCGGCAAAGAGGATTGTAGGATTGGAGTTCTGGTTCATCTTGCACCGTGAGGGTTCAGGGGGGAAAGGGGGAACCACGAAAGGCACGAAACACACGAACACGGACGGACAACTTTGCGCAGGATGATCGGAACGGTTTACGGTGTCAAATGTCGACTACTGAGAATTGAGTGCATCCTGGAGGGATGCGACGGCGACCGCGCCGCGATGAATGCAACAAATCGACGAATTTGATCTTGGGCGGGTACTTACCACCAATACAATCGCCGCGCGTTTTCGTCGAAGATCTTCTCTCGGTCTTCCTTGGAAAGCCCGGGCCACGTGTTATCCAGCGCCCTGAAGACCCGGGCGTAGGTCGTTTTCAAGACGACATGGGGAAAGTCACTCCCCCACATCAGACGGCCCGCGCCGAACCGTTCGAGCAATGTTCGAAACAACGGCTGGCAATCGGGATAGGGCCAAGGCGTTCCCGAGTAGTAGTAATATCCGCTCACTTTCAAGGTGACGTTGGCACAGTCGGCGAGACTCAATAGCGGTCCGAAACGATCGGCTGGTGAGTTGGCGGTGAAATCGGGGTGGGCGAGATGGTCGACGACAATGGACGTTTCGGGAAAACGCAGCGCCATTTTCCTGAGCGTTGGCAGATGCTCAAAACCGCACAAAACGCTGACGACGGCCCGCAGGTCACCGGCCCGTTTCCATAAGGGAAATGTTGCTTCCGCGCCAAAAATCTCCTGCTCTGCGGGTACCTTGGGTCGCAGTCGCAAACCACGACACCCGCGCTCATGGACCCAGTACGACAGTTTGTCCTCCGCGTCGGCTGAGCGCGGGTCGACGACGCAGACTGCCGCAAATCGTTCCGGCCGGTCCGCCGCGCAGTCCGCGACATAGCCATTGTCTTCACCCGGATAGACAGGCTGCACCAGAACGGCGCGGTCGATCTGGTGATCGTCGAGATATTGATCGAGCAATTCGACCGGCACCGCCGTATGCGGGCTGACAATTGTCGACGTCAGCCGTGGAAAGTCGGGATGCGACCGCCAGACGTGAACGTGAGAGTCGATTGCCATAGGAACCCTTTTTCTCCGAATTGCCGCGTGATGGGGGTGACCGCTACTCCAACACCCGCACGGTCGTCAGCGACTGAATCCGGCTGTGGTCTTCCCACTTCCAGACGACGCGTTTCTCGCGAGTCACTTCGAACGCGTGGGCCCCTTTGCCTTCCTGTCCGCGCAAAAAGTTCCCGATCACCACATTGCCGTTCTTGAGTCGCTGAATGCTCGATGCCCAGGTGAAATTCAATTCGGGAGCGTCGCTCGCCTGGAATTCCCAGGCGATCTTCTTGTCTGGCGTCACTTCGATCACCCGCTTCTGTGTCCCGCACGAGATGAGTGTGTTTCCATTCGGCAGGCGCTGGGCGTCGCCGGCGTTTTCGACGCCCGTGTATTCCCAAACGACCTTCCCCTTCGGATCGAC
>JAPLOC010001041.1:0-831 GCA_026692825.1 Planctomycetota bacterium
CCATGCAGGAGCGGGCCCGCTTCGAATACGATATCGCGAAGAAGAAGGGAACGAACGCCGTCGCGGTTCGGGCGGCGCTCAAGTCCGAGGTGGTGGCGACAGCGGAACTGAAGCGTGCGCAAGCCGCCCGAAGCGAAGTCCGCGACAGCGTTTCCGACAATGAACTCGATCATTTGCAATTGACCGCCGACAAGGCGACTCTGGAAGTGGAGCAGGCCCGGCACGACTTGGCGGTCGCCGAACTGACCGCGCGGATGAAAGGGGTCGAAGAAACGGGACTTGTCGCGCTGGTGAAGCGTCGTCAGGCCGAGCTGGTTCAGGCGGGAGAAGATCGACGGGTGGCGAAGATCGCGCAGCGGGCCAAAGCGAACGCCGTTCGGACGGCGGAGCGCGAGTTGGCGCGGAGCACGGTTCGCGCGCCGGTCTGCGTCTTGTGAGACTCGACCGACTGCGGGCGGAAGGGTTTCTGCCGGCGGCAGACGGAGGACGCGAGTTGATGGGAACCGCGGTGAAATTCGTCGTAACTATCGACGGCAAGCCACGCGAGTTCGCTGGCAAAGTTTCATTCGTCAGTCCGGAAATCGACCCGGTGAATGAACAGGTGCTGGTGTGGGCGGAAATTGAGAATCCGGAACCGGGGTTCCCCTTGCGACCCGGGTTGCGTGGGAAGCTGGTGTTGGGTGTGAAGTAGGTGTGAAGAATGCGATTGTGGACGCTGTCTGGTATCATTCGACTATCTTGACTCCTGGTTCATCTCCTCCCGTTCCCTGTGGGGCCATCACGCATGGCGACTGATCGGCAGGGCTCGCTGGGCCCGACTTCGACCGACGA
>JAPLOC010001041.1:843-1185 GCA_026692825.1 Planctomycetota bacterium
ACCGACGAACATCTGGTCGCGGGCCTGGATATGGGGACGAACTCGGTGCGGTTGCTGCTGGTGCGGATGTTTCCGAACCACTCGTTCACGGTGGTCGCCGAGCAAAAGGAGACGGTGCGGCTGGGTGAAGGTGAATTCAAGTCGAATCGGCTGCAACCCGAAGCGATGCGCCGGGCGAGTCTGGTTTGTTCCAAGTTCGCCGAGATCGCCCGGTCGCGCGGAGCCGACCAGATTGTCGCCGTCGCCACCTCCGCCACGCGCGAGGCGGAAAACCGCGCGGTATTTCTGCGTCATCTGCGGCGGGTCGCGGGGATCGACGTGCGGGTCATCTCGGGCAAAGAG
>JAPLOC010001041.1:1219-2721 GCA_026692825.1 Planctomycetota bacterium
ACCTGGGGACGAAACAGACGCTGTTCATCGACATTGGCGGCGGAAGTACCGAGACGATTGTTGGCGACCAGACGCAGTACAAGTTTCTCGATTCGCTGAAGCTCGGCGCCATTCGTCTGACCAGCATGTTCTTCCGCAAGGATGACTCTGGACCGGTCTCTCCCGTCAAATACGGCCGGATTCAGCGGTACGTGCGAACCCGATCGGTCCGCACGTTACAGCGACTGAGGCAGCTTCCCATTGAGCAGGCGATCGCGAGTTCGGGGACCGCGTGCAACCTCGCCGAGATCAGTCTGCGGATGACGTTGAAGCGCGGATTGCAGCGGGGGGATGTGGTCACGCGGGCTCAACTGCGGGAAGCGGTGCAACTGCTCTGTTCTCTGCCGCTCGAAAAGCGCCGGGAGGTTCCGGGCATCAATCCGGAACGGGCCGACATTATTGTCGCCGGGGCGGCGGTGCTGGAAACGCTGCTGGAGGAGTTGAACATTCCCGAGGTGATCATCTCGGAGCGGGGTTTGCGGGAAGGACTCCCGATCGATTACCTCTCGCGGTTCGACGACGCGCATTTGTTTCAAAGTACCTCGTTCCGTGAACGAAGCGTGTTTGAACTGGGTCGGCGGTGCAACTTCGACGAGCCTCACGCGCGGCAGGTGGCGAAGCTGGCGTGGCAGTTGTTCGACTCGGCGAAAGAGGCGGGGCTGCACAATTTGGGCGACTGGGAACGCGAGCTGTTGGAACACGCGTCGCTGCTGCACGACGTGGGAACGTTCGTTTCGTATGGCAACCACCGGGCGCACTCGCATTACCTCATTCGCAACGCCGATCTTTTGGGATTTGATCAGACCGAGTTGGCGATCATCGCGGCGACAGCGCTCTTTCACCACAAGGCGTTTCCCCGCCCGCGGCACCCCGAGTTCGCCGAGCTGGACAAGCGGTCGCGCGACATTGTGAAAGTCCTGTGTACCTTTCTGCGAATCGCGGAAAGTCTGGACCGCAGCCATTTGCAATCGGTCGCCGACGCGAATCTGCGGGTGATCGACCGCAAAACGGCGCTTTTAGAGCTGACCCCGGCGAGAGACTGCCATCTGGAATTGTGGGAAGTGAAGAACCACGCGAAATCGTTTGAGAAAGCGTTTGACCATTCGCTTCACATCCGGGCGAAAGAGATTGTTCCGGTTGGTTAGAACGTGAATCGATCAAAAATCCACGTCCAATACCGCGACGGAAGCAAACCCAAGGGAACCCGGGTCGTGGTGGGGTTCACCGGCCTGATGGGTGGAATGACAAAGGAGTTCTACACCGATTCGGCGGGCACAGCGATTGTGGAGCATGCGGGAACGATGAAGGCCAATGTCTATGTCAGCGGCAAGATCTGCGGTTCATTTCACGCGCCTGGAGAAACGGTGGTGTTTCTTTAGGGGTGGGGCCTTCGATCAGGGTCATACAGCAACCGAAGAGAAAATGAGATCACTCCTGGGTCAATATCGCCAGTGTGCGGTCTC
>JAPLOC010001042.1 GCA_026692825.1 Planctomycetota bacterium
GGAAGATCCTCGCGTCAAGCTGGTCGACTGGCTAACCGCTCCCGAGAACCCGTACTTCGCCCGAACACTCGTCAATCGGCTGTGGGGCCATTACTTGAAGCGAGGGCTGGTGGAACCGGTGGATGATCAACGGGCGACCAACCCCGCGACCAACCCACTCCTGCTCGACGCTCTGGCGAAGGAGTTCGTCGCCGGTGGGTATGACATCAAACGTCTCACGAAGCTGATTCTGTCATCGCGGGTCTATGGCTTAAGTTCCTTGCCGCGCGATGAAAACGCGGGAGACCGCCAGAATTACGCCCGTCATATTCCGCAGCGTCTCGCCCCGCATGTCTTGCTCGACGCGATCGACGCGGCGACCGGCCACAAAACGAAATTCAATCAGTTTCCAACGGCGACCCGGGCGCTGCAGATTCCCAACGAATTCGAACAGAACGACTTCCTCGACATCTTTGGCCGCTCGAAACGTGACACGCCGTGCGTCTGTGAAACCCGGCTGGAACCGAACCTGTCGCAGGTGCTGTTTCTGCTGTTCGCCCCCGAAGTGCAGCAGGCGATCGCGCAGCCCGACGGAGTGGTCGCCGGTCTGGTCAAAGAGAACGAACCCCCAACTGAGATCGTCGACGACCTCTATCTTCGAACGCTGTCCCGGTTTCCAACGGATGCGGAACGGGTCGATGCCGTCTCGCTGATTGAATCGGCTCCCCAGCGGCAACCGGCGATTGAAGATCTGCTGTGGGTTCTGCTGAACTCCCGCGAGTTCCTGTTCAACCACTGATTCGCTGACACGTGATTCTCTGGCGCTATACTCCACGCGGCCGAAAACGAGACGTTGGCTTAGTAGGACGGGTCTCTGACCCGTCCGCCCAAAATGGTAGTTGGTGATCCGGTTAAGATGCTGCCGCTCCGGACGGGTCAGAGACCCGTCCTACGGCGGCCAGTGTCCAACGTCTGAATTCAAGCCGCGTTGAGTATAACACGTGGTGCCGACGCGCCACTCATGCCAGAATCTCTTCCACCACATGGCCGGCAATGTCGGTCAGCCGGTAATCTCGGCCGGCGTGGCGATAGGTCAGCCGTTCGTGGTCGATTCCCAGCAGATGCAGCATGGTCGCANCAGCCGGTAATCTCGGCCGGCGTGGCGATAGGTCAGCCGTTCGCGGTCGATTCCCAGCAGATGCAGCATGGTCGCATGCAGGTCGTGCGTGTGGACAGCACCCTCGGCCGGCAGGATCCCATATTCGTCGGACTTCCCATGGACGAAGCCCCCTTTCACTCCCCCTCCCGCCATCCACGAGGAAAACACCGGGTTGTGGTGTTCCCGTCCCGCGTGGTCGGCCTGCTGATGAAAGGGGGTCCGACCGAATTCCGATGTCCAGACCACCAGCGTCCGCTCCAACATCCCCCGCTGCTTCAGATCGGTCAGCAGGGCGGCGATGGGTTGATCGATCGCTTTCGCCAGCCGTTCGTGGTCGGCCATGTTGCCGTGCGAGTCCCAGTTGGAACTGGAACCGACGTCAATCAACTCCAGGAACCGCACTCCCCGTTCGGCCAGTCGGCGGGCGACCAGACACTGCCAGCCAAACCCCGACGTCGCACCCCGCTCGAGACCGTACAGTTTGAGCGTCGCCTCGGTTTCCCCCGAGAGGTCAAACGCCTCTGGAGCTTCACGCTGCATGCCGAACGCGGTTTCGAACGACCGCACCCGCGCGTCGAGCGCCTGGTCGGCGGCCCGGCGTTCGAGATGTCCGCGATTGAGCCGGGCCAGCAGGTCGAGTTCCAGCCGCTGTAACTCCACACCGGGAACCCGCGGCTTCAAATTCGGCAATGGTTCATTTCCCGGAACGACATGCGTCCCCTGGTGACAGGCGGGGAGAAAGTCGCTTCCCCACGTCGTCGCGCCGGCGTACGGGGCCGACGGCGCGATCACCATGAGCGACGGGAGATTCTTGTTGACCGTTCCCAATCCGTAACTCACCCAAGCCCCGGCGCTCGGACGGGCGAACTGAGCCGAACCGGTATGAGCCGCGAGTGTCGCCTTGTCGTGTCCGTCACTTTCGCAGTGCATCGCGTTCAGCACACAGACATCGTCGATGACCGATCCCAGATGCGGAAACAGATCGCTGACCCACGTGCCGCTCTGACCGTATTGACGAAACGGCCAGCGAGGGCGGATGAGAAACCGTTCGAACTGCCCGGGTTTGTTCAGCCAGCGCGACGCGGTGATCTTTTTGCCGTGGTCGGCGGCAAGCTGCGGCTTATGGTCGAAAGTATCGACCTGCGAGACTCCCCCGGTCGAATAGAGGAAGATGACCCGGTCGGCCTTCGCGGGGAAATGCCCGGGACGCGGGGCCAGCGGGTCGACCGCATCCCCCCGGGCGTCATTCAACAGTCCCGCGAGCGCGATCGCCCCGAACCCACCGGAGGCGGCCTGCAAGAACTCACGGCGTGTGGCGAATGTGTTGGGGATCATGGTGACAATTGTCCCAAACAACTTGAGTTCTGACAATATCGGCGGACGAACGGCGAACTGTGGCACGACTTCCTACGGTGCCGTAAGATTCTCACATCATGTCCAAACCGTATGACGCCACGCCCAAGCATTTAGAGGAAGTCTTTCCGCAAGACTGGGGGTTGTTCTTGGGTGTCAAGCAGCGCGTTCCAGTGACAGTCGTCGACGCTGACGTGTCGACGGTGACGGCGGCAGCGGATAAGGTGTTGCGCGTCGATGAACCCAACCCGTACATTTTGCATGTGGAGTTTCAGGCGAACTACGATGCGACGCTCAGCCAGAGACTACTGCACTACAACGTACTCCTTGGCATGCGCCATTCACTGCCGGTGCGCAGCGTAGTCATCCTTCTGCGCCGCGAGGCCGATGGAAAGACCATGACGGGTCACGTGCAGGGTAAGCTGGCCAGTGGCAAGACGTACCTCGAATTTGAGTACGAAGTCGTCCGCCTCTGGGAACTCACTCCCGAGGACATCCTGGTCGGAGGGATCGGCACGCTTCCGCTGTTGCCGTTGACGAAGGTCGCCCGCAGCAGACTGCCGCGCCTGATTCTTGAGATGGAGAAGCGATTCGAACGCGATGCGGAGCGGGCCGACATCGACATGCTTTGGACTGCCACGTACGTCTTGATGGGGTTAGAATATGAAGAGGGGTTCGCCAGCCAACTGTTGCAAGGA
>JAPLOC010001043.1:0-421 GCA_026692825.1 Planctomycetota bacterium
CAGCGTGGCTGGCGAAAGGGGGGTGACCGGCCGCCGTGGTCATCGGTGGATGTCCCACGGGTCTTGCACTCGATTCGGGAACGTGGTTCCCGTAGTGGGAGCCGACGTTTGCGACGACTGGTGGGCCGGCGCTCGCCAGGGTTTGGGAGGATGTGAGTCGTTGGTGACCGGGAATGTTGAGAGTTGGGAGGCGAGCCGCTCCCACCCTACAGAACGGGAAGCCGACTGAAGGCCGGCGGAGAGGGTCGTTCAGTGTCCGAGGTCCACCCGTTGAAACGGGTGGCAAAAGGGGAGTCGGCTGAACCCGACTGTAAGCGGCCGGCGACGGGGGCTTCCCCTGGTGACACTCGAGGTTCGACTCGATCGGGCTTTTTCCGGGGCGATTTCAATAACCCGGTCGATCCTCGTCATCCTGTCCCAA
>JAPLOC010001043.1:494-1566 GCA_026692825.1 Planctomycetota bacterium
GGGGCGAAGGATTCGATTTGCGTCAGTCTGTTGGTTGACCCCGTTCGACGCCTGTTTCGAATAGACCATTCAGGCGGCAACCGCGGACTCGTCGAGAAGTCGCCGCATTCGACCACAACCGGCGAGCCGGTCGGCGTCAGCCACCGGGTTTTTGACCCCGAACGCAAGCACTCACGTCATGGTCTCCATTGACCCGCGTTTTCTTTGAAGTCACATTTGCGGGGGGCCGCGAAACACCCGGCGGCTCACGCCGACCGGCTCGCCTGTGCAGAGCGTCGAAGATGGCGTTCGCAGGCGCATCGACGCGCATGGGGCACAGCCAATACCACCGGCGGACGACCTCGACATCGTCTTACCCGGCCATGCGGGACACCCATCAACCAGAACGTGGACCCTGGTTCTGGATCGACTGACTTCCGTGCAGCCGGTTACTTCTGTAGAGGATCCGGCGATTGGAAGGAGACTTCGTGTTTTGGACTGGTGGGTGTCACCGAGGTTCCGATGAGGTTCGACAGCCAGGTCGGTTTTTGGTGGTTGGATTTCGACCTCCAGGGCCGACTTCCCCAGCTTTTCTTGTGTTCGCCGAGCTTCACCGCAGCCGAACAACTTGACCTTCTCGACGCGATTGAGGATCGTAATCCAGAGCCGCTTCACCCTCAGATTCCCGCGAGGAACCACGATTGCGGGTTTCGAAACTCTCTCTCCCAGTCTGTGCAGTGACATCCCATGAACCGGTTCGCCTTCCTGACCCTGCTGCTGGTTATCGGCCCGAATCGTCTGGCTGCTGAACCCGAGGCTTCGCGTCTTGGCGACGCCACAATTCGTGGTCCATTCGGCTCCTCCGAGGTCGTGATCACAACCACCCGGCGACTGGCCGGCGCAATCCATTCCCTCACCTGGAACGGCCGGGAATTCATCGACAGTTACGACCATGGGCGTCAGTTGCAGTCCGCCTGCAGCTTCGACCTGGGTCGCCCCGGGGAATTCTGGGCCGAGTGCTACAACCCGACCGAGGCGGGTTCACGACGGGATGGAATTGGAGCGAATTCGTCAAGCCGGCTGCTTGATCTGA
>JAPLOC010001043.1:1661-3549 GCA_026692825.1 Planctomycetota bacterium
CAATCCGACAGTGCTGTCGGAACATCGTGTTGCCAAGCGGGTGCGTCTGGGAGCGCTCGGCATGCCCAATGTCGTGCAGTATGACGTGACCTTCACCGTGCCCGAAGGAGAACGGCACCACTACGCACAGTTCGAGGCGCTGACCGGGTACATGCCGCGGGAATTCCAGTCGTTTTGGACATTCCGGCCCAGTACGGGCGAGTTGCAGCCGCTCGACGATGGGCCGGGTGAGCAGGAGTTCCCCGTGGTGTTCTCGAACGCTCAGGGAACGCATGTGATGGGGGTCTATTCTCCCGACCAACCGTCGGCCGGATACGAGAAGGCGGGCTACGGACGATGGCGATTTGAACAGGAACAGGTCGTGAAGTGGAACTGCGTGTTTCGCGTCCGTGATCCCCAGGGAGTGCCCCCCGGTGCATACCCCTATCGCCTGTTCGTCGTCGTGGGGACGCGAGACGATGTCCGCAGGTCGCTTACGGCCCTGGTTGCGAAGCCGGCTGGCGACTGAATTCGGGCGGGGCAACGCGCAGCCGCATACCCCGCCGGCAGAAGAGGGGCAGTGATCACCCAGATTCGGGTGACAGATTCGGGCGACACCCACCAGCGAGAAATGGGCCTCCTCCTCGGAATCCGTGATTGGTTTCAGGCGGTGCCATGCATTGAGTGTCGGAATTCAAGGGATTTGCGGAGCGACGTGAGCGATGGGAATTCCAGTTTATGCGTTCGGTGGCGATCGGGTACTTTCGGGTTTCGATGGAAGGGAACGGGGAATCGACGCACTCAGAGCCCGTCCCGGATCAATACCGTTTTAATGCTTGTTCCGCGGACGGTCAGCACGGCGAGTGTCGAAGTGCGTCGCGGGGGCCAGCGGCGGGTGAAGCTAGGTTTTTAAGGAATGGCCAGGAGGAGGTTGGAACAGCCGGAACAAGTTCCCGCACTCCATACGCACCCGCTTGCGATCACGGAATTCCCGAATTTTTCGGCCGACGCCGAAACGTCCTGCGGCGAATCGATGGCATTCGTCCAAGAGTTTTCTCAGACCACGAAATTGAATTTGGACGGGTTCCAACCCTGCGATGATTCGAGTCAGCGCAGGAGCATCAACTCACACTGGTGTTTGGCTGTTGGGTGGCCCTTTCTTTGCTGTCTTTTCGATTCATCTGGCGGTGAGAATTCGGGTGCGGTAGAATCCCGCGAACCCGCCATCACGAGACTTCACCGTGAAGCCGCCCCTGGCGAGCCCGTCGCGTCCCCCCGACTCGGCGGACCGCTTCACTGCCTGAAGAAGCTCATTACTCTGGTTCTTTCTCGATGGAAAGCGGCATGAAATGCGTAGGGAGCACAGGAACTGGATCCATGTGAAATTGGCAGAGTCACATGACCCGTTTGTGCGGGGTGCAGGCTAATGCTAACTTTGATGCCAAGTGATTCAAAAAGATCCAAACGCAGTCCTTGCGAAGTTGTCCCAAGCAATGGATTGGTTCAGTTGTGAGGGTTGTAACAATAGTGCTGACTATTCGCAGATCTCTCCAGCACTTGGTGCCTTTTACTGGTACTATACAATGATGGGGGCGCTCGACGAAGATCCGGTGCACTATGCAGTAGGGTTGCTCGAAGAATATCAAAAGGGTGGCGAGCCACTGACGGCCCGCCTCACAAGCGAAGCATTTGCCTATCTTGAACTGCCTGAGTTGCAGCAGATGTACGACAACGCCGCCTCGTTGACGTTTAGTGCCGGAGTTGTAGTCCTAGATGGATTCACGAGGTCGCAACCGGTTGATAGCTCCGCAGGTCGCCAGCTCTTAGAGAAATCCATTGAAGCTTGGAGAAAAGTCCGTGATTATTACGAAGAATGGGAGAGTGGGATTGCGAAATTTGTCCGTAGCCA
>JAPLOC010001044.1:0-1346 GCA_026692825.1 Planctomycetota bacterium
GGGCCGGTGCGGGGCAACGGCAAGATCATTCAGGAACTCGAAGCGGGTTTCCGAGGGTCGGGCTGGAATGTCCTCAAAGTGATCTGGGGTTCCGACTGGGATCCGCTGCTCGCCTCCGACGCCAACGGCCTGCTGATGCACCGCATGGGCGAAGTGGTCGACGGCCAGTTCCAGAAGTACACGGTCGAAGATGGCGCGTACATTCGGCAGCATTTCTTCGGTAAGCATCCCGAATTGCTCGACTTGGTCGCGCACCTGTCCGATGAGCAGATTCACAGGCTCAAACGGGGCGGGCACGATCCCGAGAAGGTCTACGCGGCGTACAAGGCGGCGACCGAACACGTGGGTGCCCCCAGTGTGATCCTGGCACATACCATCAAGGGTTATGGACTGGGTGAGGCGGGTGAAGGGAAGAACATCTCGCACCAGCAGAAGACGATTAACGAAGACGAATTGCGGGAATTCCGTTCGCGATTCGGCATTCCAATCTCGGATGAAGAAGTCGCCCAGGCTCCGTTCTATCGCCCCGCCTCCGACAGTGCCGAGATGGAGTACCTGCTGGAACGCCGCAAGGCGCTCGGGGGCAGCCTGCCCCAACGGAACACCCAGGCCCCCAAGCTCGATATCCCCCCGCTGGAATTCTTCAAGGAACTGCTGGGGGGAAGTGGCGATCGCGAGTTCTCGACCACCGGCGCGTTCGGCCGGGCGCTGATGGCGCTGCTCAAGAACAAGTCGATCGGCAAGAACATCGTTCCGATCATTCCCGACGAAGCCCGAACGTTCGGGATGGAAGGGTTCTTTTCGCAGTTCGGCATCTATGCCAGCACCGGGCAACTTTACGAACCGGTCGACGCGGGCCAGTTGTCTTACTACCGCGAAGCGAAAGACGGCCAGATCCTCGAAGAGGGGATCAACGAGGCGGGCGCGATGTCGTCGTTTGTCGCCGCTGGCACGGCCCACGCCAACCTCGGCGTCAGCATTTCCAGCGGGTGGGTGACTTCATTTGGCTGGCCGCCGACTCGCGCTGCAAGGGGTTCCTGCTGGGGGCCACCGCGGGGCGAACCACGCTCAACGGCGAAGGCTTGCAGCATGAAGATGGCCATAGCCATCTGATGGCGGCGACGGTCCCCAATCTGGTCGCGTATGACCCCGCGTTCGCGTATGAAGTCGCGGTGATCATTCAGGATGGACTGCGCCGGATGTATGTCGAAGACGAATCGGTCTTCTATTACATCACACTCTACAATGAACCGTACCCGATGCCCGCGATGCCGGCGGGCGCGAACGCCGGCATTCTGAAGGGAATGTACCCGTTGCAGTCGGTCGAGGTTCCCGGATCGAAGCTG
>JAPLOC010001044.1:1390-2257 GCA_026692825.1 Planctomycetota bacterium
AAACTCTGCTGGCGCAGGAACGCCTGGCCCAGGAGTTCCAGATCGCCAGCGATGTGTGGAGCGTCACCAGTTACAAGGAACTCCGTCGGGAAGCGATGGAGGTCGAACGCTGGAACCTGTTGCATCCGACCGAAAAGCCCCGGCCGTCGTACGTGGAACAACAGTTCGCGGGACGCAAGGGGCCGTACATCGCCGCCAGCGATTACATGCACCTCATTCCCGAACAGATCGCGAAGTGGATGCCGGAACGCCTGGTGACGTTGGGAACCGACGGTTTCGGTCGCAGCGACACCCGCGAGGCGTTGCGTCGGCACTTTGAGGTCGACGCGGCACATATCGCGTTCGCGGCGATCAGCGAACTGCACCGCCGGGGTGCCGTCGATGCCCCGTTCGTGCAGCGGGCCATTCAGTCGCTCGGGATCGATCCCGAAAAGATCAACCCCGTAAGCGCCTGACAGAAGCGAGGCGCGTCTCGAAAGCCTGCCCATCGTCGTCCGTCACCAACAAGGTGGCGGCGACGAGCGGTCGGTTCCAAGTTCATCGTTTCGAAATTCGAGGATTTCGAGTTTCGAATTTCATTCGTCGTTCGAATTTCGTCCAGCGAGTTTCTCCACACGCCATGTCATTTCAATTCAAACTCCCTTCGGTTGGTGAAAACGTCGAACAGGCCGACGTGGGCAATCTGCGCGTCGCCGTCGGAGACGTGATTGAAGCGCAGCAGGTCGTGATGGAGATTGAGACCGACAAAGCGGTCTTTGAACTCCCCTGCCCGCAGCCCGGGCGGATCACGGAAATCCACGTGAAACCGGGGATGAACGTCGCGGTGGGCACTCCGCTGTTGACGCTCGAACCGGTCGGAGCGACCGC
>JAPLOC010001045.1 GCA_026692825.1 Planctomycetota bacterium
CCGCCAGCGTCCGGTCCCTGGCACATGATGAAGTGATCGTGATCGATGTAGACGACTTCGACCGTGTCATCAATGTGTTCGAACGGAATCGGCCAGTCAGACCGCTTGATCTTTTCGAAGTACACCGTGCACTTGTAGTGACACTTGTGCAACCGGGCGGGGCCGATCATGGGGATGAACCGGCATTCGCCGAGCGAGTCGACGATGGGCTCGACCACCATGCGAACGTTGTTTCGCTGGGTTTCGGCCAGGAAGGGCCAGCCCCCCTTGGTGTCGTCGGGCATCGACCGCATCACTTCGTCGGGGGTCGGGGGATCCATGCAGAAGAGGGGGGCGTTCTCCCCTTCGACAGGCTCCAGCACCGGTACCCGGCCGTAGCGTTCCTCGAAGTACATCGTATCTTCAACCTCCTGGCTGAAGAACGGTGATACAGGAATCAGGGGGGTTGTCACGAAGAACTTCGAAAGCACCCAGGCCTGATTCGCGAATCCGCCGACGAACAGGCAACCGCTGTTCGGGGCCGTCAGCAGCAGAAGCCCTGTCAGCAACGTCATGCGCTTCAGGAACTTGCGGAGCCCATCCATGTGTCTCTCCGATGTGGTCATGGAATGTGAAGGCCCTGTGGGGGAAGCGGTCGACATCGACCCGGGCCAGAAATGGAAACTCACTGGAACCGTTCTTTTCGAAGAACCGGTTCAACACTCTTTATCGACGATCGGTTGTGACGACTTGCGAAGATTTTCCGATTTTTCCGACTTGAGGGGACGATACCCAAAGAACGACACCGCCCGATGTTCATCCCTGAACATCGGGCGGTGCGCGAGTCAGCCCCTCAAACCATTACCAGTTCCGCCAGTCGAGGAACCACCACCACCGTTCGGTGCGTGGACTGAAATTCAGATGCCAATACCCGTCGTCCCATTCGAGTTGGGCCTTACGCCACCCCAGCGGAACCTGGGGATAGGGGTAGAACGGTCCGATGTACGGCCACGCCGACGCCGAGTACTGCGAGGGATAGCTCACCGACGCGTAGTTCGGGTACTGCGAGTAGGTAGGATACGAGTAGTTGGGCAGGTTGGGCTGGTTGTAGATCGCCGACCCACCACCTCCCTGACCATACGCCGGGCCACCGTAGGCCGGCATCGGAGCCGGGCCGGCATAACCGGCACCGGGGCCAGGACCAGGACCGGGACCGTAAGTCCCAGGTCCGGGACCAGGACCGTAAGCCGGGCCAGGACCATAAGCCGGGCCGGGGCCAGCACCGTAAACCGAGGGGGGAGCCCCTGGGGCACCGCCGGGCGAGGGGGGAACCGATTCCGACTGGAACGGCGCGTCTCCTTCGACCGCGTCCTGGTAGGCGACCGGACGAACCTGCTTGTTGGCACTTCGCCGTTGGCCGGCCCCCTGGTGACTGGCGGCCTGCTGAACCGGGGCGGCGTTCTTCTGAGCGACTTCCAGTTGATTCTGGACGTGCTGAACACCCTTCACCTTACGGACCAGCAATTCCGCTTCCCGCCGGTCAGCGGGGCTGGCGACCTGTCCCTTCAGCAGGGCGGTCCCGTTATGGACCATGATTTCGACTTCATACATCGAAACGTCCGACGATTCCAAGGTCTGGCGAACGCGATTCGCCAGCTCCTGATTCGCCGACTGTTTCGGCGATTTCGCCGCGGCCGACTGCGCCCGGGCAGTCGGTGCTTTCTTCGTAGGCCCCGGTCCGGCGAACACCATGCCGGGGGTCGTGAGGGCAAGCAGCCCCACGGTCAACCATTTTTGATATCGTCGCATGAACAAATCTCCTTCCGTGGATTCGTTACAGGGACACCCGGCAGGGGGTCACACGTAGTTATCGAGCAATGTCACCCAGCAGGGTTGCTGTCGGAACATCTCGAAAAGGTCTGCCTGTATTCATCGGACCGATTCGGTGGGTTATGCCACCTTTTCTGATTATTCCGGAGCGAATTTCGGAAAATAATTGAAAATCGCTCAAATCCGACGCTGGTTTGAGCTCAATCAAGCTTTTCGAGAAGTTCCCGTGCTTCCTCCGCAGCCGCGGAATCGGGGTCGGTCGCAATCGCACGTTCAAAATAGTCGCGAGCATCGGCTGGCTTGGATTTCAGCAACTGCTTCCCCAGCCGAACAAATGATGCGGCCCGCTTCGAGTCCCCGTTGGCACCCACCTCGGGTTTCGCACTCTGGGCCACTCCGGAGCGTTTTTCGATGTCGGCAATCCGTTTTTCCGCCAGAGTCGCAGCCGGTGTGTCAGGATGCTGTTCGAGAATCGATTGCCAGACCGCGAGCGCTTCGACTTTCTTCTTTGCCGATTCCAACTGTTGCGCCCGAGTGACGAGCGCAGCCTGCGCGAACAGTGGGGCGAGTTCTGAATCCTGCTGTCGCCCCTCGAGCGCTTGCGCGATCGGACCATACGCCGATGTGTGTTTTTCAAACGTTTTCGCCAGTTCGAGGAGCGCGATCGCCCCATCAAGCGATTTGTCCTTCGAGGCGAGTTTCTTTTCCGCATCTTTGAGTGCGAGCTTCGATCGATCTTCAATCTGCGACAACAGCTTACGGGCCTCGTTGACCGTGGAGGCGTAGCAGTCGGAGTGTACGCATTCCTGTCCCAGTTCAATCGCTTTCGAGTAATCCTTCCGTTTGAAAAACTTCTGGGCTTCTTTCAGCAGTTTGTCGAGATCCGTCAACTCCTGAGCCGAAAGGATCTTGCCGGCGTCGGCCAAATGCCGCTGGAGAAACTGATCGAGTTCCACCGGCGCGCCGGTTTTCCCATAAAGCTGTTTGCCATCCCCGCGCAGAATGATCACCTGGGGCACGCCGTCTCCCTCGACCTCGTAACGTCCCGTCCACTCCTTCCAGAGCGGTGTACTTGTGTCAATTTTGAGGATGACGAATTTCGACGCGAGCGGGGCGAGTTTTTCGTTCGTCTCCAACTGCTTCGCCATTTTCACGCAATACGGGCAATTGAGTGTCCCGCCAATCGCCAACAGGGGCTTGCCCGTCTTTTTGGTGAGTGCGACCGCTTGATCGTTGTCGTAAAGCACATGGACGGTGTCGGCGGCGACCGCGGTTGTCGGGCACAGCCCCTGCCACGCCGACAAGACGAACAGAAACAAGAATGCTGCGGACCGGTGGGAAAACAGCATGGGAGCGGCTTCCAGGAATGAACCACGAAGGAATATCAGCGGAAGTTTATCGGAAGGAGAGGGGGAGATGCGAGGGGAGTTTCCGATACCTTTCGAACGGAATCACAATGTGGGGTTATCAGAATTTCATTTTTGCGAACGTCACTCTGAATTCCCCGTTCGACGATCGAGCCGCACGGGGATTTGGGCTTCCATTGCTAACCGCGCGGCGGCCGCCCAAGCGCGGGCCCGCAGCGCTTCGTTCAGCGTCGCGATGGGAATCAATCCTCCCACGACCCGCCGGGCAAAGTGATCGAGCAAGACGTCGAACGCCTCGCGCTCTCCCGCCAGTGATTCATCGCTCTCTTCCGCTTCGAAACTCCACAGGACCTGTTGTGCATCATGGAGGACCACGCGGCCGCGTTGGCATTCGACCCTGGCGACAAACGCCAGCGGACTGCCATTGGGA
>JAPLOC010001046.1:0-2371 GCA_026692825.1 Planctomycetota bacterium
CGGTTCACCCCCACACGTGTGGGGAAATCCACTTTGTTGCGGGTGGCGGGTGCACCTTGCACGGTTCACCCCCACACGTGTGGGGAAATCACGACGAAAAACGGACTGGAGAGTGGCAGATCCCGAACGATGATTCCGATGGTCCTCCGACGAAAACCGTCTGGTATTTGAATGGGAAAGAGGTGCCACAACGCGGGGATCGTCTTTGAATTGGATCAAGTATTGTTTTGTACTCAGTACGGCGTCAAACCAAACCACCGGCGGCGATTCAGGCGTACCAGGAGAGTTCGCCCAACGCTTGCCACAGCGCACGTCGCCTCAAAACCCCTTTCTTCTTTCGGTTTTTTTCGTGTGTTTCGTGCCTTTCGTGGTTCCCAATCTCTGCTCACACCGTGAGCGCGCGATTTGACGCTGTGCCGGACGATTTCGCATCTGCGATGACCGAGCCCGTTGTTTGCTCGTGGTTTGACAGACAATCGGAACCACGAAAGGCATACACAAAAATCAACCTCCCGCTGGAATACCAAAATCGGCGTCGTTTCCCACCACAGCGTCGGTTGACACTCGCACGGCTGACTCCCGTTGGCCGCTGTCCGTGGCACCCTTCCGCAATTCAGGCGGCTTGTTGCAGAAAAAACACGAGATCGCCGGTGGTGCCAGTTGACTTGGCTTCCGACCTCGTGTGTGGCAGACAGAGCGAAGATCTGATTCACCAATCCACACAAGGTGGATGGGGTCTGGGCCGCATAATGTGGTTTGGGACTAGCCATCGATCTTTCTCCCCATCCGCTCAAGGCGGATGGGGCCGTCGCCAAAACCAGTCGCCAACCGGATTTCCCAAGACACTATCGGATAATCGTCGTCGCTACAAAACCGGCTGCCCCCCTGAGGGACGCGATTGCCGCAGCTCCCGTCCCTACTTCTTGTCCTTCGTCCCCTGCGGCGCGAACTGCTCGATGTAAAAATTCGTCAATTCCACCGGCTGCACATCTGTCGGCGGTTTGTAGTCGAATTCACTCGAGGGAATCGGCTCATTGAGAACGACGTCGCGGAAGTCGAGGGTCAGCATCGGCTTCAGGACATCGCGGTTCGGCACCTTCTTCAAGTACAACAACCGATAGGGGAAGCCGGTCTCTTTGTCGAGATACAGCCGCATCTGGTCGGGGACAGTGGGGGGCAGCAGTCCAGGACCGCCGCCCGGTCCAGGACGCGTCATCCGGGCCGCCACCGACTCGGACCAAGTTCCCGAAATGACATTGACCGGCCGGTCGCGATACGTCTCCTCTTTCACCGTCCCCAGCTTCATGTTCTGCTCCAGACTGGCGAGCAACGCGGGGAGGCCCCCCAGCCCCATTCCGGTGAGCAAGTCGGTCTCGGTCTGTTCACTGAAATCCCCCGACCGGCGGGCCGCGTCGAGGAGAACTGTTCCGCTGCACACTTCCAATAGAGATCCTTCGGAATCGCCAACTTTTAAGACCAATTCCATCCGCATCTGCCAGTCGCCCGGTTTGAGCGCCAGTTGCAAATAGCGCCCCTCGGCACGGTAGCTCCGTTCCGCGAGCGTCACTTGCTCAATAATTCTTGCGCGAATGGTGGAGTGCTTTGTCAACAGCTCCCGCGAGCGTTTCAGCTCGGCGGCGGCCGTCCGGATTTTAGTCGCCACCGGAGCTGCGGGGCGCTCGTCGGCCTGTGCCAGAAGTCGTTGTCCAGAATCGGGTTGCGATTGTCCACGAGGGGCGGTCCCGGCGTCGGACTGACCCCACGAAATCCCCGTCCCCGTGGTCAGCACGGTGAGGGTCAACAGCATCCAGGTTGGGTTGCGCAGACTGCGGCGAGTCTTCATGAAATTCGGAACGGAGGGGTTTTGCCAAAGAATCTGACGCGACTTTTCCGAAAACAACAGCTAGTCAGTGGGTCGCGGACAAATTGTACCAGACCGGTTTACGCCCGGCGACGTCAAGTTGTTGGTCCCACATATCGTTCGGAATCGGCGGGGAGGGATCCACCGCACAGAGCGGTTCCGAGGTTTGTCCACGGTGGAACATCCGCGCCCTATCGGCACGGGTGCATCACCGGGTTCCCAGTTCCTGAGGGGGACGTTCATGAAGTACTACCTTCTCGCGTTGGCAACCCTGGTTGCCGTCTGCGTTGGCTGCCAGTCGGCCGGACGCGACAGAATGGCTATGCGGGGTGGCCCGCTTGGTCCGGGAGACGACGTTGTCGCCGCCCGCGGAAACTTTAGTCACGCGTACGGCTCGCCACATCACAGGCCGTACGTCGCACCGCCCGCCGAGTTCATGGTTCGCCCCGGCCCCATGGTCGACGGCCCTGGACCCGGTGTGCGGAACGCCATCGGTATGGGCGGGACGAA
>JAPLOC010001046.1:2389-5561 GCA_026692825.1 Planctomycetota bacterium
TGGCGGTGTTCGGTGGAACCACCCAAATCAAGTTCGTCGAACCGATCGACATGGAAGTCGGTTGGCAGATCGAAGGGGGCTTCGCCGACGCCCAGATCTCGACCCCCGGCCGGTACAACTTCCAGCAGGGCGCGAGCTACCGCTTGAAGCTGGCCAAGATTCAGGGACGTGAAGCCCTGGTTCTGTACCCCACGCTGCAGGTCTACCCGTCGCACCCCCAGACCGAAGCGTATCTAGCCCACAACACGGTGCCGATTCAGATCACCGAAGAAGACCTCGACCAGGTCCAGGCGAACAACTTCGTGACGAAGGTGATTTACCTCCCTTCGCCCGAACACCAGGAACTGGCCGTGGCCAACATCGAACAACTCGTGTCGACCCGGCTTGACCCCGGTCTCGACCCGGTTGCCGAAGCCGACCGACGTGGAACGATTCTGGCCGTCCTGCGAATCGGTAACATGGACTTCGAAACGGGACACGACGCGGTCGTCGGTGGAATTCACCAGGCGGGCCACGTGCAGACTGTCTCGGGTGTTGAAGGGCACTACGCTCCCCCAATGCCGATTGGTGGCATCGGTGCCAGCGGCCATTCAATTCCTCCCGCGATGATGGTTTCGGGTCCGGTTTATCCCGGTCAACCCGCCGCCATGCAGCCCTGGGGTCAGCCGATCACCGGCACCCCGATCGGCCTCGCTGGTCCTCCTCACCTTCCGTATGGTGCGCCCGCCGGATTGCGGTCACTCACCGTGCGGAACCTGTCGAAGAATCACATTCCCCAGCCGACTCGTGACCTGCTGATCGACGTGAAGCAGAATCCGCCGATCAACATTCCCGAACCGGTGCGTCACATCGAGTACGAAGAACGTCATCCGGTCTTCGTGAATCCGTAATGCGACTCGTGTGACGGATCTCTGACGACCCCCTCTGGATCCTGCTCCCCTTCTGTTCTGTTCCAATCCATGAACGGAAGGGGGGCGATCCACGGGGTCGACTGATCCGCGATTCTGAACTGTGCGGTCTCTCGTGTTGTTTCCTGATTCGAGTTTCTTCCTCCAGGTGGCCTCCATGTCCCTTCCTGACTTCCTCGCCCGGCTCGGACGGTCTGTCGCACGGAACTGGTCGGTCACTCTGCCGCGCGGCCTGGCTGGGGCAGCCTTGCTCGCCGCGCTTCTTCCAAACACACTCGCGGTCGCTCAGCAACGGGCATCCAACCGCCGGCATCAGCCCCTGAACCAGTTCTCGGCCCCCGGCGTGGCAGGTCGCTGGGCCACCATCGTCAATCCCAAAGCCGCCTACCAGCCGCAACCGGTGAAGGTCGAACTTCCTGATGGACAAGGACAGGTCGCCTTCTATGCCGCCGGCGCCGCGGAAGAAATGACGGTTCCCGACCAATCGCTCGCTGTCCTGCATGTCGGTGCGGTCTACCGGTTCAAAATTGCCGAACTCCCCGCATATCCCGGCGTCGAGCTGTATCCCACGGTTGAACTGATCGACAAACTGCATCCGCCGTGCGGCCGTGAAAACGAGTTCCCCGTCCCCATCACGCTGACAAACCACGAAATCGAGCAGGCGATTCAAGGTCGGCTGGTGACGAAGGTGATTTACATCGAGCGCCCGAATCACGCGGCTCCCTTCCGGGGAACCAATCGCGATCGAGCGTACCTCGCCGAACCGTACGACAATCCGTTCGAACTCGCGCATCGCGACGGTCGCCCGGTCGCGATCGTGCGAATCGGTGGACGGACACCCGATCTGGCGAACCCCGAACCGGGGTTCTTTGGTGACGCCGCCCCAGTCGAGATCATTCCTGAAGTCATCGGCCCCCGCCCCGTCGCCGAATACCCCGAGGTGCTGCCGTGATGAATTTCCGCAAATTTCTCAAGCGACAATTCCCCACCCGTCACATCGCCCGGTGGATGCTCGCCGCGGCCGCTTTGACGACGAGCGCCTGTGACTGCGGGAATGGCGGCGCGGGCTCAGTCGGCCGGAGCCGAACTCCCGCCTGGCGTGATGGCCGCTGGCGGAGCTGGTCGTGGAACGGGTCGACCCTTCGAGATTCAAAAGGTGTCGGCGGAAACACGAGTCCGGCTGGGGGCGCATGGTGAGTGTCCCCATGGCTGTCCCCCCGGGGGCGACCCCTGCCCCGCCTGCAATTCCTCGTGTTGTGATGCCGACCGTTATCCGGATGAATATCTGTGTGACGGCGGAGATCGCGAAGAACCGGTTCACTACGACGACGACGGGATGATCGGACTGGAAACCCAGGACACGGTTGCCGAGTTCCGCGATGGGACGGGAAAACGTCGCGTTCGACGGACGAATGAGGTGTGCGTCTACGCCCCGCGTTTCTCTTCGGTGACGGTTGTCAGCGGCGCGCTCGAAGATGGAATTCAGTCGCGGGCGAATCAGCATGTCCGGGAAGCGCAACAGATCGCGATTCACCGGCCGCACGGACCGGCGACCGCGCAACTGGATGAATCCGCGGAGCGCATGGTCTCGAAGGTGCGCGGGACGGTCATTCTCAACGCCGACCTGGCGTATGACGTGAATCTGCCGGTCGCCCTCGTGGAACACGCGAACGACCTGGTGCCGATCACAACGTTTGGCTTCCTGCAAACCGGAAGTTACAAGCAGGCCCAGGAAGCGTATCTGGCGACGCAGCTCCAGATCGCCCATGTCTGGACTCGTGACCAGAATCCTGTGATTGTCGCGAAGGATGACGCGGTTCAGCTTGTGGAAAGCCGATTCAAGATTGAGGAACTCGCTGGCAGCGATGTGAAGGGGCCGGGGAACCTGAAGATCGTCAAGCTCGCCGACGTCAAGACCGCCGCTCAGGGAGACGAGATCACGTTCACGATCCGCTACCAGAATCAGGGGGACAGTCCGGTCAGTGAAGTGACGATCGTCGACAACCTGACACCCCGGTTGGAATATGTTGAAGGATCTGAGAAGAATGACCGCGCCTCGCGGTTCGACGCGGTCGATAATGGTGAAGGAAGCGTAATCCTGCGATGGGAACTGGATGAACCGCTGCCGGGACGAACGACCGGCGTGATCACCTTCCGGGCGAAGGTTCGCTAGACTCAAGACGCCGCAACATAGGATGCACTATCGGATTCCCGCGAATCCGAACCCCGCCTGGCAAAGTGCCAGGCGGGGTTTGTTTTTTTAT
>JAPLOC010001047.1 GCA_026692825.1 Planctomycetota bacterium
CGTACGCGTACGGTTTGGTTTTCGCGGCACAGTCTGAGACCGATTCCGCGATCGGAAAGTTTCGCGAGTCGGCCAAATTGGCGAAATTGCCACACTTGGCCGCGTTGAGTCAGGTGGCGATTCTGGAACTGACACTGGGCAATCGCGATGCGGCTCTCGATGCCTGCCGGGAGGTGGCGGAAGGAGTCTTGCGTCCCCCGGATGCCTGGCCGGGGCATGACGCTCGGGTCCGAATCGCCGAGGGGCTCGGTCAGATCGTTGGCTATCTGGACGGGGAGTCGGCTTCGGTCCCACGTGAACTGGCGGAACTGCGCAATTCAATCGAAACAAAATTCCCCGCCGACCTGAAGTCGGCGTTTCAGTCAACCGCGACGGCTGTCTCGACCCGTCGTCGGGACCTACGTGATCTGGCGGCGCGATCTCGCGAAGAGCAGTCGGCGGAGTCCAAGCGCCAGAGCGAGTCGGCGAAGCGGACGATGGAGGAGACGAATGAAATCCGCGAACGAATCGAAAAACAACTGCGGGATCTGACCAAGCCGCATCAAGAGGATCTGAAGCAGGTATTAGGGGAATTGAGACAGCGGAGCGCCAAATTGAAGTCGGAGGAACTTGGTGCGCGACAGTTCGCTGCCGCCGTTCAAAACCTTTCTCAACCACGGTTGTACCCCAACAACCAGGTACGAGTGAGCCGTCGCGGCCGGGCATCGTCGAGTCGGTCGAACGCGTGGCGGAAAGAGAACGCGACAGAACGGAAACAGCGTGAGCAGCGACTCAAAGCGGCGAAGGAGAAGCTGGAATCGAGTCTGACACAGGTTCGCTCGCTACAGCAGGAAGTCGCCCGGGGTCGCAGTCGGCGAAAGGAACTGGAGAGTCAATTCACCGATTCCAGTCGCGAATTGAAAAAGGAGTTGAATGCGGCCCGGCTGAAACATCAGGCCGCTGAGAAAGAGTTGCGGGACGCCAGCGCCGTGGAACAGAACCCCGAGGGAACAAAACAAAGGGCAGACGCCCCCGCCACGTATCTCGCAGTCGACGTCAAGACACTCGCGGAAGAAGTTCTCGCGTCTCTTGACTCTGCGGCTGACCACCATTGAAGTGAACTCCGCGATCGGCAGCCAGTTGCCGGGCTGACATGCACGGCCTCGAAAATACCGCGACTTCACAATGCGTTACACGACAGCGACGTGTCACCGTTAACCGCTTACTATCGTGCGCGCCTCCTTGTGTCGCTTTTCATCCTTCCGCCTTCATCCTTCAGCCTTACATGCGCTCCACCTGGACCTTCCACACCGCCAATCAGTTCGTTTTCGGACGCGACGCCGTCGCGAAGCTGCCCGAGATCCTCGAGAGGCTGAAGGTCGCGCGCCTGCTCGTGGTGACAGACGCGATCCTGGTGAAAGCGGGTGTAGTCGAGACGGTGTGCGCGCCGCTTCGGGTCGCGGGAATCTCAATTGACCTGTTTGACGGCGGCGTGCCGGAACCTCCCCTCGCACTGGGTGAGTCCTGCGCCGCCCAGGCGCGGGCGTTTCAGGCCGACGCGGTGCTGGGACTGGGAGGGGGCAGCAACATGGATCTCGCGAAGCTCGCCGCGGTGCTGCTGACCCATGGGGGGACACCCACC
>JAPLOC010001048.1:0-679 GCA_026692825.1 Planctomycetota bacterium
AATATGGAAATCTGTACGGAGACCTGCTGGATTATGTCGTGAGCGCCGCGTTGTTGTTCTATATCGTCACCATTTGCGGTCTGGTCCGTCTGCGTTGGACGCGACCGACCGCGGAGCGCCCGGTGCGAGCCTGGGGGTACCCGTGGATTCCTGCTTTGTATGTCGTCGGAGCGAGTACGATCGTCATCATTCTTGTACTGTACCGGCCGACCACGACATGGCCCGGATTGGTCCTCGTGGGATTGGGGGTTCCTGTCTACTTCGCCTGGCGGCTCCTGGCCACCTCCAGTCGTTTGGGAGATTCCCCTCCACGTTGAGGGAACCATACCCTGTCCGGGACCGTCCAATTCATTGTTTCGTCAGCCACGATTCGTCCCACACGTCTCCTTTCCATCGGCGGTCGCCCTAGCCAGTCAACCCCCTTGCGGGATATGCTCCCCGTGAGCAGATCACCCCAAAAACCAATCATCCGGAACGCGCTTCCGCCCGAGGCCCATGGACCTTCTCACCTGTCCCACCTGCAAGCAGTCGGTACTTGACGAGGATGCGGCGGAATGCCCGTTTTGCGGGTCGCCCATGAAGGCTGGCGCGCCCCCGGCGCGACCGACCGCGTCTGGATCACGGGGGACCGGCGCGAAAGCGGGAACCGGTGCCGCGAAACCAGCAGGGCAGTCGGGCG
>JAPLOC010001048.1:745-3705 GCA_026692825.1 Planctomycetota bacterium
CGACGATCCCTTCGGTGTCGATCCGTCGATCGCCGCGAAGGCGATCGCGCTGTCGCCTCGTCCGACAGCGGGGAAGTCGTTCGAAGTGAAGTGCCCGATGTGCGAGACCGTGGGCTACGCTTCGCCCAAAGTCGCCGGTCAATCGGTCCGCTGCAGCAATCCGCAGTGTATGGTGCCGGTGTTCACGGTGAAGGCACCCAAGAAGGAGGAGGCACCGCCCCCCCCGCCGCCAAAGCCCAAGTCGTTGACGACACTGTACGCCATCGTCGGAACGGTTGTGTTCGCCGCCGCGGGGGGAACGATTTGGTATCTCAACAGTCTGCAAGCTCCGACTACGATGCCGGCACCGGTGCTTCCCCCGGGTGTGGCGGGATCAAGACAGTTAAACCCGCCGATGGATGATGGGGCGGAAGTTGACGTCCCCGGACCGGCGGATGTACAAGCCCCCAAAGCCGTGGTCGCCGGTAACGATCGGGCCGAGGCGCTCAAAGAGGCTCTCAGTAAATCGATCGAAACCGCGCTGCAGTCACCGAGCATCAAGAAAGCGTACGGTCGGCGGATGACGGCGATCGCGTATGGTCACGTCGGAGATTTGGCCGCGACGAAGGACCAGCTCGAACAGCTCAAAAAGGTGTCTGGGCAGTCCCCCTACGAAGCGATTCCCCCACTGGCGTTGTTCGGCTGGAGATCTCGCGCGACGGGCGACGCGGAGTTGGCAGGCACGATCGCACAACTCAAACAACTGACCCCCACGTTGCCGAAACGCGGACGGTTCGCGACCGAGTCGGCCATTGCGGCCGCGGCGCTGATGGCTGCTTCGGGGGATGCGAAGTCAGCTCGAGATCTGCTCGCCGAACACAGGGCGGCTCACCGCGTCGAACAGCTCTCAGCCGTTCTGCAGGTTGTCAACCTCGCGGGGACGTTCAATGTCGACACAAAGCTGCCCGGCAGGGCGGCGGGAGACTGGCAGGGACCGCTGGAAACCGGCGTCACCCTGATGCTCTGCGGCCAGAACCGCTGGGATGAAGCGGAATCGTGGGCGACTCAGACGACGGACGCGATCGCGCGGGACGAGGCGGTTTTGGCATTCGCTGAAGTCTGGGGAAGGAAAGAACTGGCGTCGAATCCCACTGCGGATCTGGCCCGCGTTCACAAATTGACCTCAGTGCTATCACCTGCGGGCAAAGTGCGGCATGCCGCGCGGATCGCGTCATTGCAGTTCGACGCGAAAAATGTCGATGCGGGCAAGAAACTCCTGTTGAACGCCACTGAAGGATTGCAGGCGATTCCCGCGACAACCGCTTCCCGTTTGACGAATGCCAAATCGGTGCTGGATGCGAAGGTTTTGGATGGCGTTCCCGCCCTACAGGGGGCACGTGCCGCTGCCGAAATCGCGCGCGTTCAGATGGGCCAGAAACAAGCGGCCGACGCTTGGAAGACCATTTCGACGGGGTTGCGATTGTTGCGGGGTGTCGGACCGGGCATGATTGTCGTGCAGTCCAACAACGCCCGCCAGGACGGACCGCAATTGGAATCCTTGAAAAAGGATCTGAAGAAGCAGTTGAACCTTCAGAATGAGGACCAGGTTCGTCGCGAACTAGCCAAGTTCCGCGAACGGCTGAAGGATCTCGACAAAGGGGCCAAGTTGCGATTCCGCGGAGAAATCGACCTGCTGGCACAGGCGATTGACATGGGACTGCATGTCGAGGCGTGGAAGGAAATCCTGACGCTGGATGGAAACAGCGACGAAAACGATCGCGAACCGCTCTTGAGTTCCGCGCTGCCTCCACTGGCTGCCTACGCATTCGAACGGGCCGGAGATTCGGCGAAAGCCCAATCGATTCGCACGGAAAAAGCGGGCCGCGCGCAGGAAGCCGAAGCCTCCGAGGCGTTGCGGGTTCTGCCGTTGGTCATTGAACAATTGTGTGAACGGGGCGACATCGTCCAGGCGGTGGCACAGGTCAACGCGCATATCGCCGAGAGTGGCGAGATGCAGGAAGACTCGCTACGGATCGCCTGTCAAATGGTTGACGCGGGCAAGGTGGAATCGGCGATGCAGTTTGTTCACGCGATTCAGTTGGAATCGCTGCGCGAGGATGGACTGTTCCAGGTCGCCGCCCGGGCGGCGCGACTCGACCGGGGAAACCTGGTCAAAGCGATGTTGCCCAAGCAGATGAAAGTCACCGATGCCGCCGCCGTGCATGCGGGGCTGGCATCGGGCTGGGGAGAAGCCGATCGGGCCGGGTCGTCGGCAAAATAAGCAACAGCCCGCGACAACCGTTCGCACAGCGGGCCGCGCTCTCGCAACGTAGGCGTCTTTCTCCGAAAGACTGCCCCCGCTGTGCCTCCACTTGCAAAACGACGCACTGTGGGCAGCCACTGCCCTCCCATGCGAAGTCGTCCGACAAATGGCAGAACGGTGTGATTATTTCGTGAGAAAAAATCCACGTTACGGGCGCTCGCCCGGCTCAGCCCGCACGCGCCACCGACCGCCCCCGCCGTTGCAAGACCGCCGCTGCGGGAGATAATTCCACGGCGGCGGCCGCCAGGGGCAGCGTCACCGTAAACATCGTCCCCTCTCCGAGTCGACTCTGCACCGTAATCCGCCCAGTGTGCGACTCGACAACCTCGCGACAGAGCGACAACCCCAACCCGTTCCCCCCCTGCCCTTTTTCATCCGCCTGTTTTGTGGTGAAAAACGGTTGAAACAGTTTGGCGAGAACATCCGGCGGAATGCCGGGGCCAGTATCGCGTACCGAAATCTCGGCCCGTCCCGCTTTGGCGTCTCCCCGGACCACCACGGTCAAAGCGCCGCCGCTGGTCATCGCCTGCCGAGCGTTGACCAGCAGGTTCAACATCACTTGTTGAATCTGGCCGGCATTGACTTCGCTGGGGACCGGTTGCGGATCGAGTTTGAGTTCCAATCGGACGCGGTGGTGTTCCAGATCCTTCTCGACCAG
>JAPLOC010001049.1:0-1524 GCA_026692825.1 Planctomycetota bacterium
AGGCCGCCCGCGAAATGCAGGAGCGGTCGTCCAAGCTCCTGGGCAAATCTCGCGGCGAACGCCCCCTCGTCTCGACGTTTCACTCGCTCTGCGTCAAGATTCTGCGTGAAGAAATCGGACTTCTGGGTTACCCGCCCAATTTCGCGATCTACGACCGCGGCGATCAAGAATCGATGGCACGGACCGCGCTCCGTGATATCCGTGTCCCCGAGAAATCAATGAGCCCGGGGGACCTGCTGTCGATCATCAGCCGCTGGAAGGGGGCGGGGGTTGGTCCCGAAAAGGCCCGCGACGTCGCCGACAGCGATCTCGACGCGCTGGCGGCGGCAGGGTATCGCCGTTATCAGGTCGGAATGCGGGCTTCGGGAGCGGTCGATTTTGACGATCTGCTGTACCTCACCGACATGCTGTTTTTGCAGCATCCCGAAGTCCTTGCCCGACACCAGTCGCGATTCGACACAGTTCAGATCGACGAATATCAAGACACCAACGGCCTCCAATTTCGGCTGATTGAGTCTTTGGTGCGTCCTCACAAGAATCTCTGCGTCGTGGGGGACGACGACCAGGCGATTTACGGCTGGCGCGGTGCCGAGGTGCGGCATATTCTGTCGTTCCCACAGCATTTTCCGGGGACGAAGGTGATTCGGCTGGTCGACAATTACCGGTCCACCGCGCAGATTCTGGAACTCGCAAACCGCCTGGTCGCGCACAACAAAAACCGCCACGACAAACAACTGGTGGCGCATAAAGACAGCCCCCAAAGTGTGAAGATCAAGGAATATCCCGACGAAGAAACCGAGGCGCTCGATGTGGTTCGGGAAATCTCCTGGCTGACGACGCAGAAGGGAGTCGCTCCCGGCGACATCGCCATTTTGTTTCGGACAAATGAACAACCCCGCGCGTTCGAGACCGAACTGCGTCGGGCGCGGGTTCCGTATGTGGTTCTGGGAAGTCAGTCGTTTTTCGACCGCCGCGAGATCCGGGATTTGCTGGCCTATTTGCGGGTATGTTCGCGTCCGGAAGACGAGATTCCGCTGCTGCGGATCATCAACGTTCCCCCCCGCGGAATTGGTGCCACCACGGTTGAAAAGCTTGTGAACCGCGCGGCGAAGTCATCGCAACGGATTTGGCATGTGCTGCCCGCCGCGATGCAGGGGGGAGAACTGACGCCCGCAGCGGCCGGGGCGTTGGGGGCGTTTCGCACGCTGATGGAGCGATATCGACGCCAGTTCGCCGAACGCCCGCGCGAATTGAGTGTGACTCTCGAACGCCTGATCGACGAGATTGGGTATCAGGCCGAGATCGAGAAGCAGTACGACCAGGCGACGCAACACGAACTGCGCCGCACGATGGTTTCGGAACTAGTCGCCGCGGTGAAGCAGTACGAGTCGCGGGCAGCGCACCCGACGGTGGGCGGGTTTTTGGAGGAAACATCGCTGGCAGGCCGCGACGATGAACCGGACAAAGACGACAAGCTGCAACAGCAGGGGGTGAAGCTGATGACCCTACACAGCGCGAAGGGAC
>JAPLOC010001049.1:1544-2986 GCA_026692825.1 Planctomycetota bacterium
AATTTCCCCGGGTCTATCTGGTGGGTTTGGAAGAAGGACTGTTGCCCCACAAGCGGTCGGTGGCGGAAGGGGGGGGCGATGTCGATGAGGAACGCCGGCTGTGCTACGTCGGCGTGACCCGGGCTCGCGAGTTTCTCTCGATCTCCCGTGCCGCCACTCGCAAAAAATGGGGAAAACCCCGGGCCTGCACGCCGTCGCGATTTCTATTTGAAATGCAGGGAGTCGAGGTTCCGCCGCAGATCGTGAATTCGAGCGGCCGACTCGATTGAACGGGAGGTTGTGCGGACTTGTTCCCGTTGCGTAGGGAAATCTGACTTTGAGCCAGAGACGCGTCGACCAGTGAGCAAACAACTTCGACCAATTCCTGGCGAGCCCGAATTGGCGTCGTCGCTTCGTTTTTCGAACCGTGGAGTCTATTTTTTTCCTTCAGGACAACCTGCTTTACACCGCAACCCAGAGACTGGACTTCCCAATGCACTCCAAATCGTTCATCCACACCACACTGCAACGGATGGTGGGGATTCTGCTCCTCGTGGCGCTGTACTCTGTGTCGCAGCCCGCGTTCGCCGGGCCTCCACGGAAGACCGAGAACGTTGTGCTGGTCACAGTGGACGGTCTGCGATGGCAAGAGATTTTTGGCGGCTGCGATGAAAGCCTGCTCAATAAAGACGGGGGAGGGGTGAGTGATGTCCCGGCGCTCAAGGCGAAATACTGGCGCGAGACGCCGGAGGAACGCCGCGAGACGCTGATGCCCTTCTTCTGGAAGTCGATCGCCCGCGACGGGCAGGTCTTTGGTGACGCGACCCGCAAGGCGAGCGCGCGAGTCACGAATGGAATGAACTTCTCGTACCCGGGATACAGCGAAATCCTGTGCGGATTTTCTGACCCGAGGATCGATTCCAACGACAAAAAGAACAACCCCAATGTCACGCTGCTGGAATGGCTGAACCAAAAGCCGGCGTACAAAGGGAAGGTCGCCGCCTTCACTTCCTGGGATGTCTTTCCCTGGATCATCAACAGCGAACGAAGCGGGATCCCGGTGAACGCCGGCTGGCAGCCAATCGACCCGGCGGTCGAGTTGGCCCGGGCCAAGGCTCTCGGCGACGTGTCTCAGGACCTCCCGCGGCTCTGGGAAAATGTCCGTTACGACACCCTGACCTATCAGGCGACAATCGACCATCTCCAAAAACATCGCCCGCGGCTGCTGTATGTTTCGTTGGGGGAGACTGACGATTTCGCCCACATGGGACGGTACGATCAGTACCTGGGGTCGGCGCACAGCAACGACCGGATCATCGAAAAACTCTGGAAACACCTGCAGTCGCTGCCGGAGTACGCGGGGAAGACCTCGCTGGTCCTCACGACCGACCATGGCCGGGGTGACGACCGGGTCGCCTGGAAGAGTCACGGCCGGGACATGGCGGTGTCGCAATTCATGTGGA
>JAPLOC010001050.1 GCA_026692825.1 Planctomycetota bacterium
CAACGACAGCGGTTGATGCGGGTGGTGCATCCCACTGACCGCATTCAATTGATTTTGGACTCAAATGTCGACGGGCTATGCCAGCAGCTCGCTCACAATCTCTGCCCCCGTCACACTCGCGTCACTCAGGCTGGCGTCGCGCCCTTCAAACGGGAATGTCAACTTGCGATGGTCCAGGCCGAGTCGGTCCAGCAGCGTCGCGTGCAAATCGTGAACAGTGACGACCTTGTCGACCGACTTGTAGGCGAAATCGTCGGTCCCCCCATGCACGTAACCGGGCTTGAAACCTCCACCGGCGATCCACATGGAAAAGGCGTGCCGGTTGTGGTCGCGGCCATCCGTCCCTTGCGACACCGGCAGTCGACCAAATTCGCCGGTCCAGATCACAATCGTCGAATCGAGTAATCCCCTCCGCTTGAGGTCGGTCACCAGTGCCGCGCTCGGTTGATCCGACATCGCGCACAACGACTTCAAACTGTCGGCGTTCTTGCTATGCGTGTCCCAAGGCTGACCATTGTGGACAAGCTGTACGAACCGCACTCCTTTCTCGACCAGCCGACGGGCCAGCAGGCACCGCGCCCCATACTCCGCGGAAGCCGGGTTGTCGAGACCGTACAACTCGCGAGTCTCGGCTGTCTCCCCCGACAGATCCGCGACTTCGGGAACGGACGACTGCATCCGGGCCGCGATTTCAAAATTGCGAATCCGGGCCGCCAGTTCGGTACTTTCCGGATAGGCGGCCATGTGTCTGCGGTTCAGTTTCTCCAGGAACGCCAATTGATTCTTACGAGCCGTCGGCGTGACTCCGGACGGCATCTCCAGATTGTGGACCGGCGACGCCCCCGACCGGAACATCGTTCCCTGATTGATCGCGGGGAGGAATCCCGACGACCAGTTCTTCTCGCCGTCGACGGGCAATCCCTTCGGATCGGACAGCACCACATACGCGGGCAGGTTCTCGTTTTCTGTTCCGAGGGCATAGGTGACCCACGAACCCCAGACCGGCAGACCCGCGAACAGTTTGCCGTTATGAATCAGTCGCAACGCCGCTTCATGGTCGACCGACTCGGTGTTCATCGAACGCACCAGAGTCAAATCGTCAGCGATCGCCCCGAGCCGAGGCATGAGTTCGCACAACTCCATCCCGCACTGCCCCTGCTTGATGAACTTGTAGGGACTGCCGAGAACGTTGCCTTTTTGTTTGTCGAAGTGGGCTTCGACTTCCCCCGCCGGGTACGGCTGACCGCTGTACTTGTTGAGCGCCGGCTTGGGATCGAACAGATCCATCTGGCTGGGTCCGCCGTGCTGAAACAGGCAGATCACCGCCTTGGCCCGCCCCAACCCCGTCTCGGCCGGGTGCTTCTTCCGATCGTCCCCCAGTGCCCCGCTACTTCGCGTCAACAACTGCGCCAGGGCCAGAGCCCCCATGCTGCCGGCGTAATTTCCCAACCAGGCGCGGCGAGAAAGGGCGGCGTCGGAGTTCAACAGGTCGAACATGGAACAGCTTCGGTTTCGCGAGAGGAATCCGGCAGGTGCGCCAGCCCGATCAGCAGGCCGACCCACGCATCAACTCCCGGTGATTCTACCGTAGCGGCCCACTGCGATTCCAGACTCACTCGTCGCCGAACTCGTCATCCAAACCCTGGTGTTCCAATTCCTCCCGGAGTCGTTCGGGAGAAAGTTCCTCGACGATCTGGTACTGCCCTTTCGACCATCGCAATAGGTCAATCTGCCGACAGCGTTCGGAGCAGAACGGGAAATACCGGTTTCCGCCCGATTCCGGCGGTGGCGCGGGCTTGTCGCAAATCGGGCAGGTGAGCGGACGGATCATTTCTTGTCGCCCGATGAACCCGAGTCGCTCTTCCCTCCCTTGGAATCGGACTTCGATTCACTCTTCGACTCCGAGGCGGAACTCGCTGACTTCGAGTCGGCGTCGGACGCTTTCTTGTAGGAATCGCTGCGGTAGTCGGTCTGATAGAAGCCCGATCCCTTGAAGATGATCCCCGCCCCGGGGCCAATCCGCCGCCGGGCCTTTTTCTTCTTGCACTCCGGGCACTTCTTTGTCGCCTCAGCCATCATCGACTGAAACTCTTCCCACACGTGCCCGCAGGCGTCGCAAACGTAATCGTAAGTTGGCATGGTCTGCTGTCTGAAGATTCGGAAGAGGTCAGGACGGGGGAGCCGCCACGATGACCGTGCTAGGACGGACCACGCGGTGGTGCATCTGATATCCCCGTTCGTATTCCACGAGAACGGTCATCGGGGGATGTTCGGCACTGGGAACCTGCTGGATCGCGCGATGGACGTTGGGATCGAACGCTTTTCCGACCGATTCGATC
>JAPLOC010001051.1 GCA_026692825.1 Planctomycetota bacterium
ATCCGTACCGCGCTCGGTCTATCGCCCCGCTGGCGACTCGGCCGGCAATCGTTTCCGCGAGATCTCTCCCAATGGCCGCAAATCAATCAGATGCGGACCATGCTCCGGACCAAACGGTCCCAGCTTCTCGACGTAATCCAGCAGTCGACCAATCTTCTGTTCTGTCGGCACTGCCCCGGGATGGTCGCTGCCGGGTGGGTGGCCCCACAGGATCCGCGACCCGTCAACGGCTCGTAGCTCAAACGCTCCATCATCCAGCGAATCGACCCGGGGTGTCGTGCGCGGGCAGATGATCGCCGTCAGTTTCAGCTTTGTCCAGTGCGGTTCCAACGCGGCGGCGACGTCGGCGGCATGCACCACAATCGGATCCCCCCATGGCTTGCCCACCAGCCCGGGCGAGGAGCGTGCCCCTTCAATCCGGGGGTATTTGTCCGCATCTTCCCGCACCTTTTGTGGCAAAGGGAGCAACACGCCGTGCGCGTCGATCGGAAATTCCCCTGAGTCAATCGCCACCATCGCCACCGGTCGGCGATAGGTCATTTCGATATCGATTCGCGCGGGGAACGATTTCTGAACTGACACGACCCGCTCGACCCACGGATTCGACGCAAACGCCTCTTCCATCTGGCGGGTCAATTCGGGATCAAGCAAAGGCAGCGACTCGGGAAAGTCCCGCCCGTGCAAAACATCGTGGACCAGTCGGCCGGAAATCCAGGCGGGAGGCTGCGTGATGTGGACGCTTCGCCAGGGAACCTGATACTCCGGTCGTTGTTCAAGCCCCGGCCACCGTGCAAAGACAGATGGACCGAACAGTACGCCAATGCCCGATAATCCCAGAACACCGACCACCCATGGTCGCAGCAGCCAGGACCAATTCCGGTTCCGGGGCTTCTCTGGTGGCGGTTCAGAACGATGGGGCCGATCGGTGCGAACTTTTGAGCGAGGGGACATGCGGAGTTGTCAATCAGAGGTCGCGGCACGTGAGAACGCATAACCGGCCCACCGCCGGTCATTCAACCTTATCACACGATTGGCCCGTGTGCCGAAATTCCCCACACTCGCATTCGCTACCTTCGCTACAACCGTTTCCATCCGTCGACAGTGAATCAGCCGCGGGGTCGCTTGCGGTTTGTCGTCGCAGTAACTTCGGTGAACAGTCGGGGCTGCGTCCGGATAAACCGTTCGATGTGTTTCCGCCAATCCGATCCCAGGCTCTGGAATTCGCGATTGAGTTTTGCCACCGCTTTGTCGTATTGCTCGACCGTTAGTGGCTTCCGGTTGCGGGAAGGAGCCTGCAGGTCGGCGTCGAAATCGAGTGACACCGCCGCTCCGCGCGCCAACAAGGTCGCGAACGGCAACAGTCCCAGCCGGTTGAACGCGATGTAGGCCGAAACGAATCGCCGACCGGTGGGATCTCCCTCGATCGACGTGCGAAAGAACGGCGCGAATCCACCGCTGGCGAGATCCTGAAAAAAGCGCCCCACGTGCCAGGCCGCCTGTTGACCTTCGGGCAGCGTGCGCAACGTCTCTTCGAGCGCGATGTTGGGGTTTTGGTGCACGAGTTCATCGACGGCGGTGAACAACTCACCGAACAAATCCGTCCGACTGGCAATCCAGTCGCGGGTGATTATCGATTGGTGTGACACAGTTCCCAGTGAAAGTGAAATCGGGCAGCTCGACTGGCAGGATGCTCAGCCGATCAACTCAGGAATCGGGCGTCCGTCATCCAGCAACTGCATCGGGCGACCGTTGAAATCGTTCAGTTTTTGCCGATAGTCGATCCCCAGCGCATGGTAAACCGTCCCCAGAATATTCTGAGCGGTGACCGCCTTGGTTCGTGGCCGTTCGCCGCGCGAATCGGTCTCGCCAATCACCTGCCCGCCGGGAACCGCACCGGCGAACAGTGCGAAACTTGCGTCGGGCCAATGGTCGCGCCCACTGAGCGAGATCCGCGGTGTCCGTCCGAATTCACCCCATACCAGCACCAGAACCTCTTTGTCGAGTCCCCGCTCATGAAGATCGGTGACCAGCGCGTGAATCGAGCGGTCGAGCAGTGGCAACACACTCTTTAAACTGTGCCAAATGCTCTTGCCCCCCACCTGTTGAATGACATTGCCGTGGTGATCCCAGATCCCCATGCGGAGCGTGACTACCGGAACTCCCGCTTCGACCAGTCGACGGGCCAAGAGAAACTTCTGACTGTCCCAGACCGAATCGGCGGTCTGCCCGACATAGATGTATTTGTCGTCTCGATTGCCGTAACGGGCTCGCGTCTGCTCGGTCTCTCGGGTGAGATCAAACGCCTCACGCGCTTTTGGCGACGAAATGATGTCGAACGCGCGCGACGTGTAGGGATCGAGATCGTGGGCTTCGCGACAGGCATCCAGTGTGCGACGAGAGGCGTCGAACGCATTCAGCAGCCCTTTGCGATCGTCCAGGCGGCCCCGCGAGATTCCGTTGACCAGCCCCAGATTATGCACCCCGTCTCCCCCCGCGATGTGCAGCGGTCCATGTGCCGCTCCCGCAAATTGGGGGTTTTCGTAGCTGGTGACCCCCTGACTGTACTCGAGGCTGACATACGGAGGGACGGACCCGCCGCCGCCGCGAAATCGGCTGACGATGGAACCGAAAGTCGGACGTTTCGCCGACTTCGGAAAACCGGTGTACACCTCTTCCAGCTCGTGCTGCATCGGCTCGACGAACTGGACCGTGCGTACTAGCGCCAGTTTGTCAGCAATCGTCGCCTGAAGCGGCATGTGTTCGCACAAGTCGAACCCGGGCACATTGCTGCCGATCTGTTGAAACTCCCCCCGATAATCACTCGGCGCTTCCGGCTTGAGGTCATACATGTCGAGGTGGCTGGGACCGCCTGCGAGGCACACCATGATGACGGCGCGCGGGCACTTCGTCCCAACCTGCGCCTCGCTGCGCAGACGCAGGATGTCCCCCAGCGCCAATCCCCCCAGTCCCAACGCGCCCACCTGCAGGAAGTCCCGCCGCGGGATGTTGTCACAACAACGATGCCGGTCTCCCCAAACTGTCAGCATGGCAAGTCCTTTTGAATTCTGTTGGGGAACGGGTATTGCGCGGACCAATCACTCGGCGACACCGCGAAATGTGCCGCTGATCGAACTCGCGAAGCGTTGAGAGTTCAACCCTTCGCCGTCGCCTGTTCCTGCGCCGCCTTGTCAAGATTGGCCAGTCCGTTTTCGAAATCCTTCCCGACCATCTTGTCCATATTCATGACCAGGCAGAACGCCTTCATCATGAAATCCCGCTTCCCTTCCATTCCCCAGACCACTCGCGTTCCCCCATCGACCGGAGCAAACTCAAAAACCGTATCGTTCGTCGCCACAAACGGCTTCAGGAATTCGAGTTTGATATGAATCGAACGATCGGGCTCACTCTTCAGCAGCGTCATCCGCCCTTCGCCCACCTGTTTGTTCCCGTGCCAGGAGTACGACGCGCCCGCACCGGCCGGGGGACCAGTAAATGTCTTCTGCATGGTCGCGTCGAGTTTTTCCCAGGGAGACCAATGGACCCATTGGTGAAAGTCATTGATCAGAGAAAAGACAGCCGCTGGCGGCGCCTTGATCACTGCGCTCCGCTCAATCCGAAAACCCGCCGGGCGGGTCGCGATGAACAATACCAACACCGTCAACAGGGCGACGACGACCAAAATGGTGATTCCGAGTGGCGAAAACACGAAGAGACTCCTGGGAAAGTGGGGGTGAACGGCTGTGCTATCTTGACGTAAACCGCGTCCTGGATGCAAGCCCGCCCGAACTGCCCGCTGAGGCTGTCGGTTTTGTTACGACGACGATCCAGTCGATAATGCTCACCCAACGTTCGCAGCCCGGGAAACCCGTTGAGATGGAAGAGCACACC
>JAPLOC010001052.1 GCA_026692825.1 Planctomycetota bacterium
GAATGATGGGAGCGTTTACCACAATCGCCGCGATGTCATCGGTGATCTCGCTGTTCAAAAGCCCCAGCGATTTGAGTTTCGGATGCAGCTTCCCCGTCAACACCGGCTGCAAATCGTCGACCGTTCCATCGAATCCGTAGTCAGGCATTCCCAGGTGCAGCTCGATCGTTTCGAGATTGGGAAATTGACACAGGAAGATTTCCCGGAGAATACTGGACCCCAACCCCCCCGTTTCCACCGCGAATTCGCGGAGGTTCTCGTGGCGGACCGGGCTGAACGACAACTCGGTTCCCCCCCGCACACGGAGGGTTTCCAATCCGGGAAACGCGGTCAGCAACGGCGACACATCGGACTGAACGATCCACGAGATCTCGTACTCCTCGTACGTGATGTCGCCGAAGAAGAGCGCTTTGAGGTGGGAGAGCTTACCGGCTCGGTCGACAAGCGCCGCGATACACTCGGCGGAATTGTCGCCGTCGTGCGCCCCGTTCCAGGCTCCAATGATCAACGAGGTCAATCCATCAGCACCCGGTTGCTGCAGCAGCAGATCGAGTTTGTCTTCGAGGCGGTTTTCATCTTCGTATTCCGTGCGCAATCGGTAGGCAAAATCAGGACCGCGCCAGGATTCGGCCCCTTCAAAATCCACCGCCTCTTGTCCGTGGAATTCGACCGCGTGACTTTCGTAAACCATGTCGAGAACGCTTTCTTTGGTGGAGAGGACACTGAGAAAAATCAATTGAAGACGACAACGGCGTCACCTTCGCTGGCGACAAACACCACTGTCAACATCCTACGTGCAATTTGGCCAGCGACCAACGGGAGCGGTCGGTTCCCACTTCGAGCGGCAGCTCGGACCGGGTCCAGGGCCGCGCCCTGGCTAGGTTTCGATGAGGGGGTTGTAGTCGTCGGGGTTATCGTAGCCGGCGATCCAGGCGGCGGCGTGGCGACAGGTGAGAGTCGTCGGGGGAACGCGAATGATGTACTGTCGGCCTGTCGACGGGCAGTAGCACGACATCGCCACGAGATCTTCGTCTCCCTCCATCGCGAGTCGAAACAACTGGCGTTCCCCGCCGGGATCGGTGTCGCGGTCGACGACGTCGGCTCGGGCGTCGATCAGGAATTTCGAATAGCCGTAGCGGTCGAGCAGCACTCGCCGGACCTCGGCGTTCTTCTCAGCGAGGACTTCGGCGACTTCAATCGTTTCGGGGTGGAAGGCGATTCGGCGGTCGATTGGGACGCCAGCCCAACGGATTTGCACCGATTCCAGACTCTCCGGCAACGACTCTTCGGTGGTCAGCCCGCTGTGTGCCAGGTCGAGCCAGCCGGTGATCTCAAGACCTGCGGGAAGGGAGGTGAGGTTGGGGCAGTCGCGCACATTGACGGCGGCCAGTTTTCGCAGGTAGCCGGGGAGGGAGCGGAGCGCGGTGCAGCCGCGCAGTTGCAGTCGTCCCGAACGGATCTGAGCCTGTTTGGGCCAGCCGTCGAATGCCCAGCAGCCGGTCAAATCGAGCGACCAGACGTCGAGTCGTTCGGGGAGGGCCATCAATCCGGTGCAGCGACTGAGAATCAACGAACCGACCGAGAGTCCCGCAGGCAACGATTCCAGCAATTCACACCCGGTGAGATCGATTCGCAGTTCGACCTGCAAATCCGCCGGCAGTGTCCGGACTCCCGACTCATTCAACAACAGTTCGTAGGCCCGCAGGCCGGCGGGAAGCTGGGCGAGTTCGGTCCGCCCGCGCAGAATCAAGGCGTCGGCGTGTAACCTCTCGGGAAGAGATCGCAACTCGCGCTGTCTGAGGAGGGCTTCGTCGGGAACGGAAATCACTTTTCGGCGGACACCGCGGCGGAGCGCCGCCGGATCCTCGTACTCGATTGTCGCCAAGTCCAAAACACCCGGAACGCGCAGTCCTGGAGGAGCGGTCCCTTCAAGAATCTGCCGTTCGGCGATCTTCTGTGGTGTGGGACCGCTCTGTTTCAGTTTGCCAGCCATACTGCCTCTGCTGGTGGGGGGGGAGTATTGTGGAGCCGGCGTCAGTCTCGAATCTCTCGGATCTCGCGGGGAGAATACTCCCGCTGCTTCCAAA
>JAPLOC010001053.1:0-11352 GCA_026692825.1 Planctomycetota bacterium
ATCACCAGCCGACCGTCTGGTCCCTGGAACACGCGTACGGGAGAGGGATCGTCCGACGGTCGAGGTGCGGAAGGACGACGACGGGTGGTCGGTCGCCGCGGGCTGTCTTCGAACTCGTCGACTTCGGTTTCTTCCAGCGGCAGTTCCGCGCGTTTTCTGGTTTTGGCGCGTGCTGGCGGCGCGACATCTTCTGGGGGGTCGGCAAATTCGGGTTGAAGTTCGTCACGTTGAGCCACGGCGATGAGCTTCGCGTTGCCGTCGCGGAGATCGACCAGACGGTGTTCGGTTCCCAGCGGCGCAGAACCGGCTTTCGGAACACCACGGTTGCTTCCGACCCGATCCACCGACCCGGAACGCCGTCCCGCCGCCGGCGTCGCGCCCCGCGCGGGCTGTCTTCGACGGGGAGATTCGGCCGGGGGCTCTGGCGGATCGACGGCTTCTTCGTCCACCTCGTCTTGGACATCGACCTCCAGGGGATTGGGAGAGACGCCGGGCCAGGCACGTTTCAGTCGCTTGAGAAATTCGGCCGCCTCGTCGGGCGAAATGCTCTCGATGACGCGCCGGCGGGAGGCACTTGCCCCTTCCGCGGGGATTTCGCCGAGCTTCACGAGCAGCTTTTCAACTTCCTGCAATTCGATCTCGTTGGCCCACAGCAGCAGTCGGTTGTTTTCGGTGTCGGCGTCGACGCGGAACTTTTTTTGCTTCGCACCGGACTGCCCGCCCCCTTGCCCGTAATAGAACACGAAGGGGTTGTAATTCTGCTGGTCGTCCCCCTTGTCATCTCCCGCCATCATGAATTCGATTGTCCCCGCGACATAGTCGGCCTCCAGCCGACGCAATCGAACCACTTCGAATTTGCGGTCGCTCCCATCGAGCTTTTCGATGAGCTGCTTCACGATCACGTGGTCGGCCAGCGCCCCATGCACGATCAATGACCGGTTTTTCTTGTCCACCTGGAGCCGCGTTGTCGGTTCCAGTCCTCCCAACTCTCGCAGCATTTTGACGATCGGTTCGGGATCGATGCTCGTCAGCCGATAAACTCGCATTCGTGACATCGTCTGCAGCAGCGACGGATTGTCGCTCGGCTGGTCGATGACTTCGATCGCCTCGGAAATCGTCGCCAGGTGATCGGCCGACGCGTTGACCAGCAGGGTGTTCTCACGGGCGTTCACCACCATGTGGACCTTGGGTGGCCCCTTGGCTCCCGGCTGGGCGGCGGCGGCCTGGTTGGCGGCGGCGGCCTGCGCCTGCACCTGCTGGAGCATCTGAATTTGCCCCATCATCTCAGGGCCGGTCGATTCGCTCATCGCGTGGGCGGCCGCCGAGATCGGATCTTCGGTCAATCCCAGCAAGCCTTCAATCTGCCGTTTGACCTCGTCGGCCCGCACGTGCTTCAGGCGGAACGGCTTTACAAGCCGCTTTCGGCCGTTATTCGATTGCTCTTCCCGCAGCAGCGTCTGCATGTCGCGCAGATTCACCACCGCGTCAATCGCCTCCAGCCGGTTGGTTGTTTTCAGGGAGGTCAACTTGCCATTGGGACTCATCAGCGGTTTGAGTTCCTCAATCGTGGTCTCGGCCATCAACCAGTCGAGCGGAAACGAAACCTTGACGAACTCATGCGGATCGCGTTCGGAAAGATCTTCGGGACGAACCCGCGGAATCAGGCTGGGATCGAGCTTTTTGGTGTTGACCAACGTCAACACTTCGCCATCCCGCAGCAGCGTGAATCCCCGGTCGAGGAGATGCCGGTTGATCACGTCGCGCGCTTCTCGGACCGTGTAGCTGCGCTGCGTTTTCAGATTCAAGAAGTCTCCAGGCAGTTCCTGCCAATCGAGACTCATGTCCGAAATCTCGGCGAGCCAATCCAACACCCCCAGCCAGGGCTGACCATGAAAATTGAATCTGACGCGTCCCTCTTCGTCGGGACGAATCTGGAGTTCTTTGGGGTCGGCGGGGGTCGAGGGCTTGTCGGGACGCGTGATTGGTTTTGCCGTCTCGGCAGCGGGCTTCGCTTCTGCCTTCTTTTTCTCTTCCTCTGCCTTCTTCTTTTCTTCTTCCGATTTCGCCGCGTCCGGTTTCGCCTCTTCCGGAACTGCTTCCGGCTTTGATTCCTCTGCCACAGGGCCTGACGGCTTCAACAAATCTTGAGCCCGCCGAACGGCGTCCAGTGAGCCAGGCTGGTTCTGCCCGAATACGATTCGCTCTGTCGGAATGCCGAGAACCAGAAGAATTCCTACGGCGGCCCAGCGAACCCCCCGGGAGACTCTCCCGGCAGCGTGCTGGTTTTTCGGAATTGGCATCAACGGATTCATCAGCGTCTGACCGGGCAGGACGACAACAATTCGATTGGCGACGACCAATCGCCAGTGACCGTGGACGGACGAAACGCCGCGTCGGACTCCGGCAACTCGCACCGGGCGCTGTCGCGGCGCACGGGGAGCGTTGTGGAGAACCGGGTCGTCCATCGTACCAGATTCGCCACACCAGACATTTTGTTTGAGTGGAACTGCTGACGACAAGGGCAGTTTTCGATTCTTTTGGTAATTTGTGCGGACTTTGTCGACCAATTCGGTCGTCCCGAATCGGATTGCGAAGCCCCCTGTCAGGCGATAGACTCGCGAACGTTGATCCGTCCATCGCGCAACGATCGGAGTTTTTCCATGTCGACCCGCTCATCCCGCCGTCGTTTCCTGAAGCAGGCCGCCTTCGCCGGGGCTGCGGTTTCGTTCCCCGCCGTCAGTTGGTCGCGCGTTCTCGGAGCCAACGAACGGCTGCGAATTGTCTCGGTCGGGACCGGGGGAAAAGGCTGGTCCGATCTGCAAGCGACCGCCGCCTGCCCGAAGACCCAAGTCGTGGCCCTGTGCGATATCGACGAATCCAAAGATCATCTGGGAAGGGCCGCCGAGACGTATCCGCAGGCGAAAAAATTCACCGACTGGCGGAAACTGTACGACGATCACAAGTCGTTCGACGCGGTGATTGTCTCCACCCCGGACCACATGCACGCCCCCATCTCCCTCCCGGCGATGCAGCTTGGCAAGCACGTGCAATGCCAGAAGCCGTTGACGCATACTGTGCATGAAGCCCGGCAGATGAAACTCGCCGCGAAGAAGTACAACGTGGTCACCCAGATGGGGAACCAGATTCAGTCGCACCAGGCGTACCGGACGGCGGTCAAGCTGGTTCACGACGGCGTGATCGGGAAAGTGCGCGAGGTGCATTCGTGGCAAAGCGGTGCGATGGGCTGGATTCTGGTCGACGATCGTCCCGCCGGCAGTGATCCGGTCCCCAGCACCGTGCATTGGGATGAATGGCTTGGCGTCGCGCCGGCGCGTCCGTATCTGTCGAAGATCTATCACTCGTTCAACTGGCGCGCGTGGCAGGCGTTTTCGAACGGTCAGTTGGGAGATTTCGGCTGCCACATTCTCGATCCCGTGTTCATGGCGCTGAAGCTGACCGCTCCGCTGTCAATTCACGCCGACGCTCCCGCGATCAATTCGGAAATCTGGAACAAATCGTCGACGGTGTCGTATGAGTTCCCCGGGACCGAACTGACCGCCGGCAAGACCGTGAAAGTGACTTGGTACGACGGGGCCGGGCACATGCCAACGCCCGCTGCGCTGGGACTGGCGGCGGATGCGAAGTTGCCCGGGTCGGGTTCGGTGCTGCTTGGCGAAAAGGGAACTCTGGTCATCCCGCACGTCGACATGCCGAAACTTCTGGGGGACAAAGTCGCCGACCACAAGATTCAGGAAGTGCCGGCCCGCGACCATTATGTCTCCTGGGCGCTCGCCTGCCTGGGAGAAGACCAGACGACATCGCACTTCGACTACTCCGCCCCGCTGACCGAGACGGTGCTGCTGGGAACGATCGCCGTTCGCAATCCCGGGACCAAACTGAACTGGAACGCCGAGAAGATGGAATTGACCGGTTCGCCCAAGGCGCAGGCTCTGCTGACGAAGCCGTACCGCAGCGGTTGGGAACCGAAGTGGGTGTGAGCCGGAAGCGATCCGTGCCGAGAAAAATCGCTCCACGATTTGACCATCACTGCCCCCTTCCGAAATGGGACTCATGCGGATCTCGTCGCTGTTCACTGACGCCTCCCGCTGGCTTGTCGCGGCCGCGCTGGTAACTTTCTGCCTGTCGGGCGAGCCGGCCACCGCGGCCGACTACGCTTTCGAACTGTCGTTTCCCGCGACGGCGCGTGCCGAGCCTTTCACCGGGCGGGTCTACCTCTTCTTCCAAAAAGGAAAAGGACAGGAACCACGTCTGGGGCCGAACTGGTTCAACCCCGAGCCGATGGTGGCGATCGATGTCAAAGATTGGAAACCGGGGGAAACGCTGGAGATCGGGACGGCGAATTCCAATCGTCTCATTGTCTTTCCCAAAGCACTCGCCGACCTTGATCTCAAAGACCAAACCGTCCAAGCGGTCGCGCGGTTCAATCCGCTGAACCGGAAGGTCGGGGATGGGCCGGGAAACGCGCACAGTTCGGTCGCGAAGGTTGAAGGAGTCGATGGAAAGCCCGCTGGCGCGCGGCTGGTTCTCGATCAGATTGTTCCCGAGCGGGTGTTCCCGGAAAACAAGTGGTGCAAACTCCTGGAAATCCATGGTGGGCGTCTGACGGAGTTCCATGGTCGGGACGTGCCGCAACGCGCATGTGTGCTTCTTCCCGCGAGTTACTACACTCAACCCGATCGGCGATATCCGACAATCTTTGTCGTCTCGGGATTTGGCGGGGATCACTTTGCGGGATTGCAGACTGAGCCAGTGAAAGAAGACAACCCGGCGGGCGTGGAGTTCATCCGCGTGTTTCTCGACGCCGACTGTCCGTTGGGGCATCACGTCTTCGCCGACTCGGCGAACAATGGCCCCGTGGGAGGGGCGCTGGTCGGGGAACTGATTCCCACACTCGACAAAAAATTCCGCACAATCGCAGCTCCGACCGCCCGATTTCTAACCGGCCATTCTTCGGGAGGATGGAGTACGCTCTGGTTGCAGGTCGCGTATCCCGAGACGTTTGGCGGCTGCTGGAGTACAGCACCCGACCCGGTCGATTTCCACGACTTTCAGCGGATCGACATGTACCGCGTGGGCGAGAACATGTACCGCGATCCCAAAGGCGAACGCCGACCGTTGGCACGTTCACAAGGGCGAGTGTTTCTCTGGTACGACGATTTCGATCGGATGGAGGAACTGGTCGGGCCGGGGGGGCAGCTTCATAGTTTTGAAGCGGTCTTCAGTCCACGTGGGAAGGATGGGACGCCTGTTCGGATGTGGAACCGCGAGACCGGTGTGGTCGATGTCGAGGCGGCAAAAGCGTGGGAAAAGTACGATATCCGTCTGATTCTTGAGTCCCGCTGGAACGAACTCGGTCCCAAACTGGCAGGCAAGCTGCATGTCTTCATGGGAGAGGAAGACACCTTCTACCTGGAAGGTGCGACAAAGCGATTGAAGGAATCGCTCCTCAAGCTCAACAGCGATGCGGTGGTGGAACTCTTCCCCGGGAAAGACCACGGCTCCCTCATGACGCGTGAACTGGTCACCCGAATTCGGGCGGAGATGGTTCAGTCGTTCCTGAAACATCACAAGGTTCAATGACACCCACTGATGAAGTGAACCCGCCACCTCACCACTTCAACCCCGCGTTCTGCAATTGTTCAATGAACGCCTTTTTTGTCGCGTGGCGGCGAACGAGTTCTCGAAGCCGGTCTTGAAATGGCTCCAACTGCCCATCCCGTTCCGCGAGGTCACGCAAATCTTTAAGCGACCTCGTCGCGAGGTCATACAGCGACGGTTTCTTCGCGTCGAGGCATTGTTGGACTTCGCGCCATGCGGATTCGATGTTTCGAGCAAGCTGATCGAGTTGCGTGTTTCGCAGTTTGGCCGCCATCTCCGCCGCTTGCTGGATGGCACGTTGTCGCGACTCCTCAGCAGCGGCCTGCAACTCCTCGCAGGTGCGACGTGGCGTCGACACATGGATTGCCGCGCTGGACTTCTTCCGCAGAGATTGCCGAAACTGCAGCAGCACTTCGCTACGTGTCGCCGGTCCCGACTCCCCGAGCAGATCGAACAGCCATCGATCACGTTCCACCGCCGAGCGAGATTTCAGCCATACTGCGAGCTGTTCCTTCGTCGGAGCGGTGACCGCGTGTTCTTCGCTGCGTTCGGCGGCGACTTTCAATAAGTCGGCATCGATGCGCAAAAATTCGACTAAACCGGACTGAGCGACAGTCAAGCTGCCCAGCCCTGAGGGAACGGGAGGTTCGACCTCGTCGGGTTCGACGGCGCAGTCGATGCCACTTTCGACCCCCGCCAACCAGCCAAGGTAGAGGGGGCGAAGATCGCCATTGAGCAGCTCGTCGCGCAGCGGTGCCAGATCTGGCATCCACCGTTCACCATCCTCCCATTCCCCTCCCCCATCTTCGGAATATTGGAACGACAAAATCGCGAATTCGTCCTTGACCCACCACGAAAATCCGCCGCCGGCGTACGCCTCTAATGTCGGAATATCGATTCCACGCACCGGCAACCGAACCATCAGGTGCCGCGTCCCCCAGTTCGCAGCGTACACGAAGAGATCGAAGTAGCGCTCTATCAGGCGGTCGGGATTGCCGCGAAAGTCGCCGTACGAGTAGGTGTTGATGAAACTCGTAGACGTGATCTCGGCACGACTGGAAAGTTGCCGCAACTCGGAAATCTCGGTCGCGGTGAGCGTCCGGTCGGTCGTCCGAAATTCGTAGTACTGATACTCACTCATGGTTCGTCGCTGTTCGCTGGTTCCACTGTCATCCGGACCACCAGGCAAAGCTCGCGATACAAGGTGAGTTGGTTGAAGCCGACTGCGAACGACAGGCATTGCCAGGGTGGTTGTGCCCGGTTGTAGCAGACAGCGGACAATACCGGGAGCTTCCAGCCACTTCGAAGAGCCGCCACTTGCCGGAGTGACGCCATACTGCGTAAAGTCAGTCCCAGAAACATACGCGGTTGTCGCAGGGCCGAATCACATCCGGCAACGATCCGCATTTCCCCCAAGACTGAACGGTTTTCCCACCGGAGTTCAACATGCAATGTCCCGCCTGTGCCGAGCGAATTCCCGCAGACACTGAAATCTGTCCGTACTGCGAAACCGACGTGCAGGACTACAAGCCCTCACGTACTTCCAAGAAGAAAAAGGGAGGAACCGGGAAGTCGAAAAAGTCGGGTTCCGGGATGAGCCTGGGGGTGATTCTCGCCATTTGCGCGGTGGCCCTGTTCATGTGCGGCGGCGTCCTGCTGGCGCTGCTGCTCCCCGCAGTCCAACAGGCGCGGGAGGCGGCCCGCCGGACCCAGTGTAAGAACAACCTGAAGCAGATCGGGCTCGCATTGCACAACTACAACGACACCTGGGGAAGTTTCCCTCCTGCGGCGGTCTACAGCGCCGACGGCCGGCCGATGCACAGTTGGCGGGTGCTGATTCTGCCGTTCATCGACCAAATGCCCTTGTACAACAGTTACAAGATGGATGAACCGTGGGATGGGCCGAACAATATTCGCTTTCAGGCAATGATGCCATCGGTTTTCGCATGTTCTTCCAACCCGGCAGGCCAGGCGGGAGGCTACACACACTACTTGGGGATCACCGGCAAAGGGACAATTCTCCCGCAGGGAAAAGGAGTGAAATTCGTCGATGTGAAAGATGGACTCTCCAATACGCTGGTGGTGGTCGAAGCGATGGGTTCGAGTGTTCCCTGGACGCAACCGATCGATATTGACGCGACCAATGGACTCTCGTTTGGGCCGGGAGGAATGGGAAGCTACCACACCGGCGGGGCTCACGTGCTGATGGCGGACGGCATGGTGCGGTTTGTTTCCCAGAATGTGAATCCGCAAACTTTGAAGAGTCTTTCGACGATCGACGGCGGCGAGGTGGTTTTTGACTACTGATACTGAGTGAGACCACGCGTTAATGGGAGGGGGGCAGTGCGGTGTGTCAGAGAGAATCTCCGCTCTCAGACTTTGAATGCGCTCGTCGCAATCGACATTCCACGCCCCAACTCCAGGTACCGGCCCGCGCCGGACGATCCCCGTTATGCAATGCCCCGCGTGCGCTGAACGAATTCCCGCCGACACTAAGTTCTGTCCGCACTGCCAAGTCGATGTCCTGGACGCAACACCGAAGGGGGAATCGAACGGCCATTTGAGTGAGGGAAGGAATGTCGCGAAAACTGCAACCATTGGCATCGGTGTGGTTCTGGCTGTTTGCTTGACGGGATTGATCGCGTGTGGTGGCGTACTATTTGCGGTATTGCTCCCCACTGTTCGGCAGGCGCACGAGGCGGCCCGCCGCGCGCAGTGTTACAACAATCTGCGACAGATCGGATCGGCGCTGCGCAGTTACCACACCACCTACGGCAGCTTTCCACCAGCGGTCACCTACGACTCCGATGGAAAGCCACTCCACAGTTGGCGGGTCTTGATTCTCCCGTTCCTGAATGAGTCGGCGTTGTACGACCAGTTCACACTCGGCGAACCTTGGGATAGTGCGAATAACCTCCGTCTGCAGGCGTTGATGCCGCACGTCTTCGGATGCCCTTCCTCCTCGAATCCCGGGACGGGAATGACACACTATTTGGCGATCAGCGGGAATGGAACGGCTTTCCCCAATGCGAAGAGTGTCTCGATTGACGAGATCACCGATGGTTTGGCAACAACCCTCCTGATTGGCGAATCGGGATCTGCTAGTATTCCCTGGACTCAACCGGTCGATATCGACGCCTCCAACGGACTCACGTTTGGCTCGACAGGACTCGGCAGCCGCCACACCCTGGGAGCATACGCCCTGATGTCGGATGTCACAGTGAAGTTCATTTCGCAAAACCTCAATGCGAACACGTTGAACGCCCTGTCGACGATCGACGGAAATGAGCCAGTTTTCGATTTCTGACCACGACCGTAGCGTCTCTTGATGGACTCTCCCCATGCAATGTCCCGCGTGCGCCGAGCAGATTCCCGCCGACACCGAAATCTGTCCGTACTGCAAAACCGATGTGCAGGACTACAGCCCCGCACGTTCGGGAAGGAATAAAGGGGGCGGCAGCACCGGAGCGAAGGCCGCGGGGGTCAGCATTCTGATGGTCCTGGGAATCGTGGCGGCCTGCGTCCTGGTCTGTGGAGGCATCCTGGCGGCACTGATGATCCCGGCGGTCAGCCAGGCTCGCGAAGCGGCGCGTCGGGCGCAGTGTATGAACAACCTGAGGCAGATCGGGCTGGCGATCCACGCCTACAGCGACGCTTACAATTCCCTTCCCCCCGCCATCACCTACAGCGCCGACGGCAAGCCGTTGCACAGTTGGCGCGTGCTGATTCTGCCCTATCTCGGCGAATCGGGGCTGTACAACATGTACAACATGGATGAACCGTGGGATAGCCCAAATAACCTCCCGTTGCAGGGATTGATGCCGCGTGTTTACGCCTGTCCCTCGTCGACCGGCACGCCGGGTGGTGGAACGACGCAATATCTGGCAATTAGCGGAAATGGGACAATCTTTCCGAAAGACAAGCCGGTCTCAATCAGTCACGTCACCGACGGCATTTCAAACACCCTCATGGTGGGTGAATCAGAATCCGCCAGTGTTCCGTGGATGAAGCCGGTTGATATCGACGCTTCCAACGGACTCACGATGGGGCCGGCCGGTCTCAACAGTAGTCACACCAACGGGGCGATCGTCTTGCTCGCCGACGGCAGCGTCCGATTTCTCCCGAACGACATCAATCCACAATCCTTGAATGCCCTCTCCACAATCAGCGGGGGGGAAGCGGTTCCCGAATTTTGAGATCCGGTGGACGAGTTGTTACGCAGCCTCCGAGCCGCGCCCGTCAGGAAGCGGCGGTCGAGATGCGCTTACTGCGTGCGCGGCTCTTTGCGCGGCGTCAGCGCCGCGTTCCCGTTCCCCCCTTCGAGGGTTCCACCAGCGACCCGGGTAGAGTCCCCTTGTCCCTCACCCGTCGGGGGTCAGCGGTGGTTTTGGAGTTCGGATCCGCTTGCGTCCGCAGGTAGGCGATCAGGTCGGCCAGCTCCGCTGGAGAAAGATCCTTCTCCAGCCCCTCCGGCATCAGTGACTTCCCCGTGCTGTTCATCTCATCAATGTCACTGCGCAGAATCGTTTCCGTCGCGTCTTTCTCCCGTTTCAGCGTGATGCTGGTTGCCGTCTGGGCGGCGATCATCCCACTGTGACTCTTCCCGGATCGATCGAGAACCACGTACTGCAGGTAGTTGGGTAACACGTTCTGGTTCGGATCGAGAATGTGCTGCACGAGCGCCTCGGGGTCGCGCGAGGGGGACGAAGCCAGGTTGGGCCCGATCGCGAAGCCGCGTCCCGCCAGTTGATGACAGCTCGCACAAAGCCGATCGAACACCTTGCCTCCCCGATCCAGATCGCCAGACAACTCTTTCAGTTTCTGCTTGTAATCGGCGACGACAATACCCCGCTCAGAACCCGCCGCGCCTCCAAAAACGGTTTCCGCCAGTTTGCGGATCTCCGCCGACCGATTGTTGAGCAACAGTTGACGCCGGGTCGGCTCGACGCCAGCGGCCGACACAAACCCATCGACCGCCATCATCAGGAACGGGACCGTACGGTCATCGCGCGACAAGAAGGCGGCAACCATTTCTCCCTGCACATCGGGAGTCGCTTTGTTGAACCGTTCTAAGAGTACGCTGGTGATTTCGGCATCGGGGAATTCACCCAGGGCGCGAACCGCCGCTGACTGAACCGCCACCGGCCACTGAGGCGAAACGAGTTGCACCAGCACCCCACGACACATTTCAAACGGCGCGCTCGCGAGAAACCCGATCGCCGCCACGCGGGTCGCCTCGTCGAGATTCGCGTCCCCCGCATGAATCAGCGCTTCGTTGAGATACTGATTCGCGACGATTCGCCCCTGTTCACCACGCAACGCGGCCGGATCGAGCCGTCGTCCCGAGCGACGCAAACCCGACGCCAGCGAACGAGTGAGCCGTCGCTGCAACCCGGGATTTCGCCCGAGTGACAACGCGATCACTTCGAACACGCCATCGATCTCGTCGGCGTCGTGTCGCACTCCCACCACCAGCGCCAGTTGCTCCAAAAACGCCCCACCGGTCGCCCCCGCCGACCATTGCGCATCGCCGGCCAGGATCTGCAGCAGTCGACCCGCCGACCGTCCCGAGGAACTCAGGACGGCCGTTCGAATCCAGGGATCTTCGGAATAGGTCTTGGCAAGTTTCGCCAGCAGATCGGCCGCTTTCGAGTCTCGAATCTCTCCCAGCGTGAACGCGAGTTGAAACAGCACTTTGCGGTCGACGTCGTTACCCATCGACAGGGCGATCGC
>JAPLOC010001053.1:11429-12414 GCA_026692825.1 Planctomycetota bacterium
GTGCCGCGACCCGGGTCGCGGGTCGCTTGTTGGTCTTCACCAGCGTTTCCAGCGCCGGGGCGATCGTCTCGTCCTGCCGTTCATAAATCAGCCGCGACGCCGTGTCGCGAAACCAACCGTGCGGGCTGTCGAGGGCGGCGGCGAGTTCCCTGTCTCCCGCCTGACTCAACTTCACCGGTTTGGGTGCCTGAAATCCGGCCGGCGCGATGCGGTAGATCCGCCCCGTGTTCCGACCACTGGTGAAATCGAGATGCGCCGCCACATCCAGGGGAACATGAATCGACTCCAGCACTTCGCGATGCATGTCGAGACAGTACAGCGTTCCATCCGGTGCGTTCACAAAATTCACCGGTCGAAACCAGATATCGGTGGACCGAACGAATTCGGTCTTCTCCTCGACGCGAGCCGAATCAAACGTCGGGCCGTTGGGAATCAGTTTGCGGTGATGCACGAGGTTGTTCTGTCCATCGCCGACAAAGATCGTTCCGTAGTACTCATTCGGGTACGCTCCCCCGCGATACACGGTCACGCCGGCCGCCGCGTCGACCACATGGTGGCTGGCCCCGGGAGCGTCGGCAGACCGCTCCGCCGTCGCCACGCGTCGCGCGCTGCGAATCTGCCGCCAGCGTTCGACCGGGCTCGACCGAAAAATCGGCACCGGTCCCGGCGCGAGATTCTTGATCGCATAGGGGACCGGCAGATAGGGGTTTCTCGCCAAGTAATTCTGCGGCAGAACAATCTGCGAGAGGGGCTGCGACTCACTGCACGTAAAGCGGTTGCCAAAATCATCGAACGTATTCCCGAATTGAACTGTGCCAGTCACCGTTTCAAAGGACTCGTCGACCGGGTCAAACCGAAAGTCCCTTCCCGTGATATCAACTGGGGGGGTATCGGGCTTGCCAACGTGGCGGATCTGACCTCCGTTGGGTGCGGTCGCTCCATAGATCTTGTGGTCCTGCGCCAGAACCAGATTGTTCAGCATCCC
>JAPLOC010001054.1:0-6331 GCA_026692825.1 Planctomycetota bacterium
TGGAGGAGATACTCAACACTTCGAAAAGTGGAACTTCGGCGTAGAGCCGTTGAGTTATCCTCTCCGCGCGAGGATCGCAAACCACGAAATTGTTTGTGGACGGCCCCATAGCAAGGGGGGCCGGAATCACTTTTTGTGACCGCGCTCGTTCCACGCCCAGCGATACAAATTGCGCGAATCACTAGCGGCGGCACCCGCCGAAGGCGAGCCCAAAACAACAACAATCAACTCGTCCTTCCCGCGGATCCCGGTCGACACCAGGCACGAGCCGGCCGCTTTCGTGTAGCCGGTCTTCACGCCACGGTATCCCTCAATCCCCAACAATCGGTTCGTATTCCTCCAAACCACCGTCCTGGCTTTTCCCTCGGGGGACCGCACTTCGGCAGTGTATTCGCGGGTCGCGACAATCTTCCGAAACAGGTCGTCGCGCAGCGCAGCCGACGTCAACCTGGCCAGGTCGCGGGCACTCGAGGTGTGCTTCGACTGCGGCAGCCCGTGCGGATTGAGATACCGCGACTCCTTGAGGCCGAGGCGACCCGCTTCCCGATTCATCTCCGCGACAAATCGGCTCAGTCGGTCGGTGGCCCCCGATTTGGCCGCGGGTTCAAAGCGATCTCCTAGAAACCGCCCGACAGCGACCGCCGCGTCGTTTCCCGAGGGAAGCAGCATGCCAAACAGCAGGTCGCGAAAACTGAGTTTTTCACCCCGATTCAACCCGCAACTGGAACCGGGGGTCTGGTCCGACGGTTCGTCAAAGGTCACTTCCGTTTTCAGCAACGCGGGATCGGCGGCGACCGCCTTCATCGCCACCAGAGCCGTCATGATTTTCGTCGTGCTGGCGACCTCGCGAACAGCTCCCGCCTGGGGATGGTTCCACAACAGCGAACCGGTTTTCGCGTCGGCGACCGCCCAGGTCTGACAACAGACAAACGGCTTCCCGGTCAATGGGTCGGCGGGTTCCATGGGGGCCAGTGGCTTGGTCGATGCGGCAGCCGTCAAAGTCACTTCGCTCGCCGCCGGTTCCAGTCCCTTCCCATCGGCTTCCACTACATCATCAACCGCGCTGTCCGATGTCGCAGGAGACGGCACAACTTCGCACTCGACGCACGCGACGTTGATCTCACCCGGCAATCCACCACAACCATCGTCCGCCTCGATCCCCTCCTTCGGAACCGGTGTGAAGTAGTCGAGGACTTCGCGAGCGACCCGCGCGCATAACAAATCCCCCTCGTTGTCGTCCGTCCAGCGGCGGTCGGCATTTTCGCTGGTCAAGACGCAAATCGCGACCGGGCCTTTCGGCGTTTCCAGAATTCCCGCGGCGGTTCGTGCTGCCTCGACGCTTCCCGTCTTGAACGCAATCTTGGTTCCATCCGGCAGGAATCGCGGGAACTTCAATTTGTCATCGCACGTCAACAGGTGCGCCCGCATCGCGTCGCTCGCCTCGGGACTGACGAGTTTGCGGTTTTGCAGCAGACTCAACAACCCGACCATTTCGTCGGCGGTGGTACTCCCCAACCCGAATTGTTTGCTGCGGTCGGGAAAGATTGACGTTTCCCGCTGATAGACCTTCGAATGGAGTTTGGTGTTGGGAAAACCCAGCTCTTCCATCGTTTTTAACTTCACTCCCGCCGAGAAGTGCGGTGTCAGAATGCCCGCGCCGGGAACCTTGTCGGCTTCATGCAGCTCTAAGACTTCATCAAAGTCAATTTTTCCCGCCGCCGACTGCCGGTACGCTTCGATCATGATCGGGAACTTGATCAGGCTGGCGGTCGGCATGGGTTCGGCCGAGCGGTGCCGAAAGCTCTCGTGCGTTTCGAGGTGTTCGATGGCAATCGCGACCTGGCCAGCGTGATCTTCGATCAACGGCTCCAGTCGCGACGGCAACGTTTCGGCCAGGACGTACGGACCGCAGAACGTCAACCAGACGACCAGCCCGGCGGCGAGCGTGGCGCGAAAGTATGAGGAAGACATGTGTGAAGCTTGAAGTTCGAGCGAACAAGTGGGATCCGCGGGAGCGGCGAGACCGCAGTCGGAACCGGCCGGGAGCAGTCGGTCCGCCCTCATTTTGCCGATTTCCGCCACCATTCGCCAGCAGGAACCCCCGGTTGGCCAGTTCCCGCGACTGACGCGCTTGGCTATCCTGTCAGCAGTTCCCCCTTTCCTTTGGTTCGAGGTCTGCGACCATGCGTGTTCGGATGCCAGGTTCACTGCGAATTCGAAGCGGCATTCTGGCGATTTTCTGTCTGCTGATCCCGGTCGTCACCTCGGGACAGACTTCGCTCCCTCCCGGGGTCGAACAAATCCTGGCGGCCCCCGAATACAAGCATACGTTGTGGGGGCTGCTGGTTGTCGATGTCGCGACGGGAGCGACCGTCTACGAACTCAATCCCGACAAGCTGTTCGCACCCGCGTCGGTCACCAAGCTGTTTTCGGTCGCCGCCGCTCTCGACGGTTTGGGAGCCGATTATCGATTCACCACGCCCGTTGTTCGCCGGGGCGAGATCGATGGGGCAGGGGGGTTGCGCGGGGACTTGGTGCTGCTGGCAAGTGGAGATCTCTCCATGGGGGGGAGGACCCTGCCCGATGGCACCATCGCCTTCACCAATAACGACCACACCTATGCCAACGGAGGGGACAAAGGGGAATTGACCGCCCCCGACCCACTCGCCGGCTTGAATGAACTCGCCCGACAGATCGCGGCGGCGGGCGTGAAACGCGTTCACGGGGACGTTCTTGTGGACGATCGTCTGTTCGACAAAGAGACCAGTACCGGCAGCGGCCCAGCTCGCGTGAATCCGATTCTGATCAACGACAATCTGATCGATCTCACCATCACTCCAGGAGAACTAGGCAAGCCTGCCAAAATCGCGGTTCGTCCCGCGACCTCGTTGATCCGGGTCGACTGCCGACTCGAGACCGCCACCGACGGAACACCCCTCGTCACCACCATTCGGGCCACGGCCCCATACGATCTCGTCGTCAGTGGCAAGATCGCGGTTGGTAACAAACCGGTCGTGCGAGTGTATGAAGTTCCCAACGCCGCTTCGTTCGCACGTTCGTTGTTCATCGAAGCGCTGGAACGCGCCGGTGTCACTCTGGAAGCGTCCCCCCTGGTCGAGCAGGGCGAAGGTGCGTTGACGCTTCCTCGAGAGGCGTACGCCAAATTGCCTCAGGTGGCGCAATTATCATCTCCTCCCTTCAGCGAGTCGGCGAAACTTGTTCTCAAGGTCAGTCACAATCTGCATGCCAGCACACTGCCGATGTTATTGGCTTCCGCAAAAAACAAACGGACACTGGCCGACGGATTGACGTTGCAGCACGACTTTCTGGCCCGCGTGGGAGTGGATGTCGAGACCATTTCGTTCGGCGGCGGGGCGGGGGGATCGCAGGCAGACTGTGTGACGCCCCGCGCCACGGTGCAGTTGCTGCAAGGGATGCGGAATCACTCGGCGGCCCAGGCGTACCGGGGTGCGCTTCCCATTCTGGGGGTCGACGGGACGCTCTCGGAAACCGTTCCCACCGACAGTCCGGCAAGAGGCAAAGTCTTCGCCAAAACGGGAACTTACTATTGGGACAACACGCTCAACAAACGCTATCTGCTGACGAGCAAGGCGCTCGCCGGCTACATGACCACGGCGAAAAACCGAGAACTCGCGTTCGCGGTCTTCCTCAACCGCGCTCATATCGCCAAATCGAGCGACACCGCGCTCGCTGGCAAAGCGCTGGGAAAGATCTGCGAAGCGATCTACCTCGAACAGTAACGATTCAGAAAGGATTCGATTGCACATGGTGCGCGACTACACGACGGAAAGCCTGTCGCACGACCCCATCCACGGTTACATCCCATTCATCTCCCGGTCGGGACTCCCCGACGGAGAGGTTTCGGAACAGGAGATCATCGACCATCCCTGGGTACAGCGGATGCGCCATATTCACCAGTTGCAAATCGCTTGGTGGGTTTTCCCTTCCGCCGAGCATACCCGGTTTCAGCACGTGCTGGGGGTCATGCATCTCGCATCGCTGGCGATCGATCACTGGTACGAATCGCTGTGCGACGCCTGCAAAAATGTCCCGTCGCGGGCGTACGTCGAAAGTCTGGTGCGGCTCGCCGGCCTGTTGCATGACGTGGGACACGGACCGTTCGGGCATTTCTTCGACGACCATTACCTCGACCAGTTCGGGATCACACACGAAGACATTGGGGCCGCGGTCATCCAGCAGGAACTGGGAGATCTGCTGCGGCGGGTTCGTCGCAATCCCTACGGCAAGCTCGCGCCGCTGGAAGAGATCGACCCGGCCCAGATCGGCTGGCTGATCCGCCGTCCCGCGCGGGGGGCGGTCGAGATTGGACATCCCGACTGGCTGGTCAAGCTGCGAGCGCTCTTCAGCGGGATCTATACCGTCGACAACATGGACTTTGTGCTGCGCGACGCGTTCATGTCGGGCTACAACCTCAAGGCCTTTGATCTGTTTCGCCTGCTGCACTACAGCTTCTTCACTCCGCAGGGACTGACGATTCACTCGCGCGGGCTGCGGGCGCTGATCAATTTTATCGAAGTCCGGGCGAACCTGTTCCGCACGATTTACTTTCATCGCACGGTCCGGGCGCTCGACGTTTCCCTTGCCGAGTTGTTCGGTCCCACGATGCCGTACCTGTTCCCGGGGAATCCTCTGGAACATCTCTCGAAATACCGCGGTTTCACCGAGTCTTCCTTCCTGGTCGACGTGCAACGGATGTTCGGCGATCCAGACCCCGAACGGAACGCGCTCGGAGCGAAATGGAACGACATTTTCAGCCGGAATGTGTTGTGGAAAATGGCGGCGGAACGGGCGATGTACTTTCACTCGGGACAAAGCGAACAGACAACGATCTTTTCGGAACCTGAAGTGGTCACTCAGCGGGTGCGGAAAAAACTCCCCAAAGAGATTCGCGGAGTCGAGATGCGTGTCGACATCGCGAAGCACTACCACCGCCCCAGCACGAAGCAGCCCGCCGCCGGGCAGAACTTTGTGTACGACCCGGCGGACGGAGAGCCCCGTTCGTTGAGTGATTACGATCTGTTTCGTGAACTGCCGCTCAGTTTTTCCATCTGCCGAATCTACACCCGGGATCATACGCACGACGACCAGATCCAGCAGGCGTTGCACTCGGTTTTGGGGGACGCGGGGGACGCGAAGACGAATATGTAGGCGTGAGGCGTGTTTTGCAGACAGACCAGCGCCCTCCAGATAAAATCGTTCTCATGAAACCCGTGCCCCTTCATCACATGGTGTCGCTGGCGGCTTTCGTCTGCCTGGCGATGTGTCGATTCGCTTCCGCCGCCGAGCCGTCGGCCGAGGATCTGGAGTTCTTCGAAAAGAAGGTACGTCCGATCCTGGTCGATGTCTGCCAGAAGTGCCACGGGGCGACGAAGCAAGAGTCGGGACTGCGACTCGATTCTCGCGCATCGGCGATTCAGGGGGGCGAACAAGGGGCCGCGGTGGATGCGACCGCGCCCGAGAAGAGTCGGCTGCTGGCGGCGATTCGCTACGACGGGGATCTCAAAATGCCCCCGCGGGGTAAGTTGTCAGCCGAACAGATCGAGGCGGTTGCCGAGTGGATGCGGCGGGGCGCTCCGTGGCCCGCGGAAAAAGCGGCCAGCGGATCAAAAGGGGAATTCGACCTGGAATCGCGCAAATCGCAGCAATGGGCCTTGCAGCCGATTCAAACTGTGAAACCCCCCGCAGTGAAGCATGTGGACTGGGTGCGAAATCCAATCGATCAGTTTCTGGTCGCCGGCCTGGAGGGAGCGGGCCTCGCGCCCGCTCCATTGACCGACAAACGGACGCTGTTACGGCGGGTGACTTACGATCTGTCCGGGCTTCCCCCGCCACCGGCCGAGATCGCCGCGTTTCTCGACGACAAATCTTTCCAGGCTTTACAGAAAGTTGCCGATCGTCTGCTCGACTCGCCCCGGTATGGCGAACGCTGGGCGCGACATTGGCTGGATCTGGTGCGGTATGCCGAGACCGCCGGCCACGAATTTGATTTCGAGATTCCGTATGCGTTCGAGTATCGCGACTACGTGATTCGGGCACTCAATCAGGATGTGCCGTACAATCAGTTTGTGATGGAACATATCGCGGGGGATCTGCTTCCGGAACCGCGCCGGCATCCGACCGAGCGGTTCAATGAATCGATTCTCGGGACGGGGTTCTGGTTCCTCGGCGAGTCAAAGCACTCGCCCGTCGATATCCGGGTTGACGCGGCCGAGCGGCTGGACAATCAGGTCGATGTTTTCTCGAAGGCGTTCCTGGCGCAAACGGTGGCGTGCGCCCGTTGTCATGACCA
>JAPLOC010001054.1:6403-7353 GCA_026692825.1 Planctomycetota bacterium
TGTCATGACCATAAATTCGACGCGATTTCGACGCGAGACTACCACGCGTTGTGCGGCTTCTTACAGAGTTCACGGATGCAGGTGGTCGCGGTCGACCCGCCGGAGGAACGACTGGAATTGGCGCGACGGGCTGCGGAAGGTGAGAGCAAGGCACTCCAAGAGGCGGCGAACCAGCTCCGGCAACTCGACTCCGCGATGATCGCCAAGTTGCTGCTGGCGACGCAGGAGGTACTGCGTCCCGCGCCGGGCGCGGACAATGAAAAGCCGAGCCCGCCAGACGATGACGCGTTGGACGATGTCGTCTTCGAGGACTTCGAAGGGAAGACGTACGGAGCCTGGAAAGCGACCGGCGATGCGTTTGGCACCCGCCCGAATCGGCTGCCACTGCCGGAGTATCAGGGAAATGTCGCCGCGATCGGACAGGGGTTGGTCAATTCGCATTCGGCATTCAACGATGCGGGTGAGCGACGGGCGACGGATGAGTTGACGGGGACACTCACGTCCCCCGCGTTCAAAGTGGTTCATCCCTACATTCATTTCCTTGTGGGAGGGGGCGCTCACACAGGGAAGACCTGTGTGAACCTGAAGCTCGGCGACAAGGTGGTTCGGACCGCGACCGGGAAGAACAATAACCGGATGGATTGGGCGACGTTGGACGTTCGCGAATTCGCGGGACGCGAAGCGACGCTCGAAATTGTCGACGCCGAAAAAGGGGGTTGGGGAAACATCGGCGTCGATCACATCGTGTTCAGTCAGTCGTCCCTGCCGTTTGGGACAGGCAAGAACATCCGGCGGATCGCTCGCAAACACCAGCTTGATGCGGACGTTTTGACGCGGTGGGTGCAATACCTGAAAACAACGGCCCGCGAGCGGCCGGAAGATCCCTGGAATCTCTGGGCTCGTTGGGTGAATCGCGAAGGGGGACCGACCGCGAACGAATGGCAGGGGTT
>JAPLOC010001055.1 GCA_026692825.1 Planctomycetota bacterium
AATTTCCGTGAAGTGCGGGAAGAGTTCGGGGAGCAACCTGGCCCCGGCGGTGGAAAGCACTTTCGCAAAGGTGGCCCCCAGATCGCGCGTGGCGAGCTGGCGTCCGCGAAAATAAAGCTTCCCCTGCAGCCAGCAATTGGCGACTTCCGATTTGACGAGCCGTTGCAGATCTTCCGTCCGGCTTTCTTCTTCCTGCAAGAGTAGCCGGCGCTGGGCATTCAGAGACTCGCGGCGCGGCTTGAATTTCCTCACTGTTTCCATTGATCGGGCGAAGTCGCGGGCGAGCTCCTTCGCCTGCTCGGCGTCGCCGCACACCCAGACGATTCGATTGACGGACTGTGTTTCGTCACTCCGCTTGATCCACTTCTCTTCGGCACGCTCATCACTTGAAACAAATCGAAAGTCGACACGCAGTGCCGCATCGTCGCGCGGGTCGACAATGCGTTCGTCGTCGAATGATCGCCCGTCTGAGAAGACACCGGCCCAGGGAAACGCCCGCGTCTTCAGCTTCGGCCGTTCTGGCTCGGCCAGCAGATGCTCGAGCGCATCGCGGACGATTCCGCTGACGATCTCATTGCCAACTGGGATGTCTTTCCGGTCGCGTTCCCATTCCTCGCCGGCCGACGACTGGATCTTGTACCCCTGCTTTTCTGAGTAACCAAGCAGATTGCGACGGCGGAGTTCTTCGAGCGTTTCCGTCACCGCGTCGACCTGATTGCCGGCGTCGACCTGGTCGTAAAGACTTTGGGCGACAAGTTTCGCCGTCGTCGGTTCGGTCTCTTGAATCAGTTCGAGCAGCGCGACCGCCTTTGCGACGCGCACCAGTCGGCCCGTGGACTCGTCGCTACATTGATTGAGCAACCGGGCCATGCTCGCCTGCACATCGGAATCGAGCGCCGTGTGCTGCACTTCGTAGATCTGGTCGAGTGTGACCAGCGCCCCGACATTCTGTTCGGCCAGCTTCTGTTCGCGAAACAGTTCCCCCAGGAGTTGCAGCAGACCGCGGATCGCCTGGTCATCTCCCTGGGCGCGTGCCGACCGCAGCCGCAGGGCCGATGTGATCTGCAGCAGCAGGTCGATTTGCGCGGGAAGCATGGGATAGAAATCGACGAACTCTTCCGCCGTGATCTCTTCGCAACGGTAGGCGTACAGCTTGAGATCGGGACGGTGCTTCTCGAAAAGCGTGCGCAGCAGTTCTTCCCCCTGCCGATTCTTCTGCAACAACCGTTTGTGGACGACGTCGCGGATGTTCGAGGGAGCCAGATGCACGCGCAACTTTTCGGGGAAGCGGTCTTTGGCCCAGATGAGAAACGAGTCTCCCGCCTCTTGGTCGATCTTCTGTTGCCCGATCGCCAGCAGCCACGCCTTTCCCTTGAGTTCCGACCCCAGTTCGGAAGCAAACGCCCGCAGCCGATCGACCCGGTCTTTACTGGCGACGATGTACTGCGAGACTTCGTCGATCACCAGGAACAGCGTCCCCTTCGGTTTGCGGAACCGCAGCATGTCTTTGATTGCGACGACCGCCTCGTGCGGCGCCAACGACCATTGCCGGCCGGCCCGGCTGCTGTACCACATCATCGGGTCGGTATAGCGGTCGGGATACATGACCGACATGACGCGCGAGAAATCGTCTTCGGCGAACTGCCGGGAATTTACGTTGGCCCACGGTTCACCCAGTGTCTGTTCCGCCAGTTCCAGAAACCGTGGCCATTCGCCGTCGCGTTCGAGCCTGAGTTCGAAGTCGGCAACGGTCGGGTCGACACGACAGTAGCCCAGCCGCTGCTGCACGTGCCGAACAACCGCAGTATGGACCTGCTCGTTGTCGCGAGCCGCGCCGCCAATGTCGAAGACGACCGCCAGCGGGTCGATCTTCTGGCGGAGCGTCTGCCAGGCCTGGCGAAACTCATCGTGGCGCAGCGACGTGTCGCGCTGCAACAGCGCCTCGGCCATCGAACGGCCGTCGGGCAGCTCGGCCCCGTCGAGCGCCATTCCCAGCAGTTTGGTGAAAC
>JAPLOC010001056.1 GCA_026692825.1 Planctomycetota bacterium
GCAGCGTGTCGATCTGGCGACGGGTAAAGCCGATCCCCTGGTGGCACTCGACAAACCACTCAAGCCGGTGGATATCTCTCCGTCGGGCGCGTTGGTCGCGGCGATTTCCGATTTTCACATTCGCCGGGGGAGCGGAACCGCCCAGGGAAATGTGTCGATTTATCGGTGGGAAGGGAAGAAGCTGGAACGCGTCAAGACGTGGTACACCTTCTCCCCGACCGACTTTTTCAAGAACGACCCCGACACCGCGTTTTTCATTGATGAAGACCACCTTGTGACGATTTCATTCCCGCACCGGATGGTGATGTGGGAGATTTCGAGCGGCAAGGCGGTCTACGAAGCGACGTTGACGGGGGCGGGAAAACCCGCGCTGAGCGCCAACCACAAGTACATCGCCTGCGCGCTGAAAGAGGGTGTGTGCGTGTACGATGCGCTGACTGGTGATCAGGTTGGCAAACTCCCCGGTGGCAATCCCGGGGTGGTGCAGGCGATGTCGTTCCGTCCCGACGGATTGCAGTTGGCGACGCTCACCAATCAGCGACTGATGGTTTTTGACCTGGCGAAAGGGGAGATCGAACGCGATATCTATTTCTCCAAGGCGATCACCGCGGGAACAATCGACTGGCTGCAGCCGGGCTACGTGTTGTGTGGCGGTCAGCACCTGATCGACCTGGAGCGGCGTGTGGTGCTGTGGCAGTATTCGCAGCAGGGCCAGTTCAAGGATGATGCGAACGGAGTGGTCGGAGATAGCTACTGGTACCTCCTGGACGCGAACGATCGGTCGGCTCGGGCGTTGTTCCGAACCAAGCTGCCGCACAACGCGGCGATGCAGACGGCGTCGCAATTGAAGTCGGACGAATTGTTGTCGATCAAACCGGGAGCGACAATCGCCATTTCGTGGTCGGTGCAGGGACAACAGAACGAGCAGCAGGCGGGCTACCAGGCGATGGTGACACAGTTGAGCGAAATCGGCATGCAGTACGCCGAGAAGAGCCGACTGGTTCTGCAGGTGAGTACCGAAGTCGGCAAGACAACCGAGATTGCCTACCGGGGATTTGGGTTTTCACGCGGGCCCGCGGAGACAGCCCGGGTGACCGAACAAATCAGTCGAGTCCGATTTGTCGAGGATGGCAATGTGGTTTGGGAGGCGGTCGCGGTGAGTGGTGCCCCGGGAATGTTGCAGATGAAACAGGGCGAAACGGTTCAACAGGCCCTGGCCCCTTACCAGCAGCCCAATCTGGCATTCTTTTCGCAAGTCAAACTCCCCAGCTACGTCGCCCGCCCGCATCCGTCGGGGGCCTACGGCAAGAGCGAATTGACGCCGCAGGGGATTGTGGATTTGCCGTTGAAGTGAGCGTGGCCCGTCGATGCTTGTCGGCTCGCCTGGCAGGTGAAGGAGATCGGTGCCTAACTCGCCACGATCACGACTCAGTCCCCTGCCACGTCCTGTGGCAGGTGAATCGAACCAACGCCATTGACACGCACTTAGACGCGGATCTGATTCAACCGTCCCTCAAGGGGGCCGGGATTGCCAACGCGAAATGTCTCAATTGGTACCGCGTTCAGTAGAATCGAGCGAAGCCGGCGGCGGCGTTGCTGTTTTCCGCCATTTGGGGCGGAATGCACTGCGTGCATCCCGGTCGAGACACAAGAAGAACACCGGGGGAAACATCGCGGCACCGACAACCGCGACTTGAATTCCCAATTCGAAGAGCTGGGCGACCCGGTTGGCGATCGAATCCCGAATTCCGAGCATCCCAATCCAGGTTGTCAAAGGGTCGGCCAGCACTCCAATTGGCCAAAAGCGCGTCAGTGTCGCAGCGGCCACAACGGTCAACAGGCCTGCGACTGCTGGCCGAGCCAGTGATTGCGATAGAAATGAGCGAACGGGCATCTCAATCGCTTTGGCGAGGTACTGCGGTTGTAATGCGGCGACGACCAGAAACTGAGAAATCAAGAGTCCAGCCGCGACTCCCGGCAAACCGAATGGGACAGCCAAAGCCAGTTGCAATACGACCGTGGTGCCCGCTTCCAGCATCGCGCGGTTGGCGAGCAGTTGAACCTGTCCCAAACCCGCGAGAGAACTCGTGACCGCGGCACTGGGAATTCGAACCAGCAACGCCAGGGAAAGAAACACCAGAACGGGGTACGTTTTCTCCGTGAAATCTGGATTGTCCAGCCAAATCCGGATGAATTCGCGGCCAAAAAACACGGAGGCAATTGAGATGAACATCGCGAAACAGAGGAGAATCCGGATCGACAGAATTGACATCCGCCTCATGGTTGGCAGATCGCTCTTTGCCTGAGCGCGCGACATGCTCGGCAGCAGAAAACCCACCATTCCATTGCCCACAGTCTGAACTCGTGAAGTCAAGGAGGCGGCCGGGGCGTAGAAACCCAATTGCGTGGGATTGAGAAGAAATCCAACCACGATGCTTCCGGAAAAATTGGAAACACGGCNNAACACGGCTCGCCATGGCCGACAAGACGGTAAACGAGCCATAGTTAAACATCCGACGTCGAATTTCCGGGTCGGGAAGAGGAACAACTCCCGTGGGACAAGGCCCTTCGCGCCGGCAAATCACGAGCGCGACGACCTGAACTCCAACCCCCAACGCGAAGTTGAGCAACCCCAATGCGATCAGTCCGCCCCCCGCCAGCGCCAGCGCCAGCATTCCCAATGAAGACAGCAAAGAAAAGGATAAATCGATCGCATTGGAAAGATCGAACCGATTCTTCGAACGAATGATGCAGCGGCTGGTCATTCCTGCCATCGTAATCGCGACTCGCAGGCCGTTAAACAGGGCCGCCAATCGAACCGTCGCTGCGGGAACGTCGTTCAACTTCAGAAAATACGGGAAGCCAGCAGCGAGAAACACAACGATGGTTGTGACGATGATCGCCTGGACGCGATTCGCCCGACGGGCGATCGCGACGCAATTCACGTACGCCTGCCAATTCTGTTTTGATTCGAATTCCGAAAGGTGCTTGACCGTTGAAGAGCCGACCCCGAGATCAAGCAATGCGCAGTATCCAACGACATCCATGATCAACTGCCAGACGCCGTACGCCTCGACACCCAGCCTTTTGATCAAGCTGGGGGTGATCAGAAACGCCGAGGCAAACTGTACGATGTATCCCAACCAACCGACGAAAACGGCGCGAATTGCCAAGCGGGCGACGCTCACCAAGAACCTCGGAACAGTTGTGAAAACAGGGAGGGGGCCGGCAACGGATCGACCGCATGGGGCGCGCGCGTGGCACCCGTGGGGTGCGAAGCGGGGATTGTATCGGTTGGGGTTTTTTCGAACAAGTTTGCCACTCCGGCAATCGAACTGATGCCAACCCATCTCGAATGCTTTCACACGAAATTCATCGTCCGGTCAGTGCCACCCCGGCGATCCCGCCAGACTTCACTTCGGTTGCGAGGTTCGCGGGGGGACTGATACACTTCGCACCCTGTGGTCTCCATCGGTAGTGCCCCACTTTCAAGGACGATCCACGACGCACTGAGCAAGAATCGAAGGCCCCAAACATGGCGGAACCCGGCGGAACTCTGGACACCCTGCTGATCGCGGGGGCTCGCCCGAATTTCATGAAGATCGCTCCGTTGGTGCGAGCGTTCGACGAGGTTGGGTTGAGTCGTCGCCTGGTGCATACCGGCCAGCACTACGATCGCAAAATGAGCGATACGTTTTTCGAAGAGCTGGGAATTCCCCAGCCCGATTTGAATCTGGGGGTCGGTTCAGGGAGTCATGTCCATCAGATCGCCGAGGTGATGCGCGGTTTAGAAGCGGAAATGACCGCGAATCGCCCCCGCGTCGTCGTTGTGGTGGGCGACGTGAATTCGACTTTGGCCGCCGCTTTGACCGCGAACAAACTGGGAATTGCGGTTGCCCACGTCGAAGCAGGGTTACGTAGCTTCGATCGCGGGATGCCGGAGGAAATCAACCGCATTCTAACCGATGGAATTGCGGATTGGTTGTACACCACCGAGCCGGACGCCAACACCAACCTCGCCCGCGAGGGGATTGCCGAAAGTCGAATCCGACTGGTCGGCAACGTGATGATCGACACCCTGTTTCATCAGTTGGAGACGGCCCGTGCCGGACGGCCATGGGCACGCCTGGGAATCGAACCCCAGAACTACGCGGTGTTGACGTTGCATCGCCCGTCCAATGTCGACGATCCGGTTCGGCTGGAGTCGATCTTGCGTGCGATTCACGCCTTGTCGTTGCGGATTCCGGTGATTTTCGCGATTCATCCCAGAACCCGCTCGCGGATCGCGCAATTTGGTTTCGATCAACGCCCCGATCTCACTGGTTTTCAGGCGGTTGAACCCCTTCCGTACCGTGAAGCCTTAGGACTGGTCGATTCGGCTCGGTTGGTGCTGACGGACTCCGGGGGACTGCAGGAAGAGGCGTCGGTCCTTAGGGTTCCGTGCCTCACCCTTCGTGAGAATACGGAGCGTCCCATCACGCTGGAAACCGGTGCCAACCGACTTGTGGGCTGGGACACTCGTGTCATTTTGGATGCGGTTGACGAAACGCTGGCAGGTCCGGTTCGGGTGGGACAGCCCCCCCAACTTTGGGATGGCAAGGCCGCGCTGCGCATCGCGCGGCACCTGCGTGAAATCCTCCCGTGACGTCTCAAAACTGAAACCGGCTCGTGCGGGGGGCTACCAGCCGCAAGGCCATGTGTCCGAACTCAAAGTGAATGAGTTTGCAAGCGAATCCAAGATTCGCGGGAACACGGAGAATTGAATGCGTCGTGTGCTGCTCGTAACAACGTCGTTCCCGCCTTCCAAATACGTTGGAGCGCTGCGCATTGGTCGTTTCGCGCGGATGTTGCCCGAATTCGGCTGGGATCCGGTGGTCATCGCCGGAATTGAACCGGATGCCGGCTCCCCCCCGGAATGGGCTTCCCAGGTGAAAGTCGTTCGCGTCCCGGGCATGTTTATTGACAAGCCTGAGGCACCCGGGGATGGTGCGACCGAGCCTTCGAAATCCACCCCGCTATCGACAGCAAAGCGACTGTTGGGGCCATTTCGTTCTCTCGCCCGAAACTGTTGGCAGCTTGTGTTTGATACTCCGGACAAGCAAATTCGTTGGACACGGGTCGCCAGGGAGAAAGCCCTGCAAATGGCGCGGGAATGCCATTTCGACGCTGTCGTCACAACCGGACCACCACACAGCGTTCAACTGGTGGGACAGTACTTAAAACGCCAGTTGGGAATCGCATGGATCGCGGATTTTCGAGATCCCTGGTCGAGGCACCCTTGGGGATTTCGTGTGGAAAATCCCTGGGGCCAGCGGCTGCGCCCGTATTTCGAACGAAGTTGCGTGCGAGAGTGTGATTTGGTGATTCTGAATACCGATCCGATGCGGGACGAATTCCGCGCGGCACACCCGAAAGTCCCGTCGGAGAAGTTCATTTCGATAGCGAATGGGTGTGATGAGATCATGGCCCGCGCTGTGCAAACGATGTTGCAATCTCAACCCGTTTCCCAACCCGGGATTCCGCATTCTCGCAGCGAGTTGGTGCGCATCTGCCATCCCGGGTCACTGTATCACACGCGTGATCCGCGTCCGATCGCCGAGGCGGTTGGAATCGTTCGCCAGAGGGGCTGGAACGTCCGCCTCGAACAAATTGGAAATACGAGTCCCAGTTTTGCGATGGAACAATTCCTGGCGGATCGCAATTTGTCCGATTCATTCATCCTCAGTCCACCCGTACCGCAGTCTGAGGTTCATCGTCGCATGGCTGAGTCGGACCTGCTCTTATTGTTGCAGCCCGGCACGCCTCTGCAGGTTCCCGCTAAACTGTACGAGATGCTGCTGTTTGGGAAGCCCATCCTTGCCGTCACTGATGAAGGCGCGACTGCCGACATTGTCAATAACTACGGCGTTGGCGTCGTCGTCAGAAGCGGCAACCCCCTTTCAATCGCCGACGCGCTGGAACAACTCATACTCCGCAAGTCGGAAATCACCAATTCGAACGGCTGGGAGCGCTCTCGAATCGATTTCGACGGAAAGACACTGACGTCAAAATTAGCACAGGCATTGGACAGGACTGTCGACCGCACTGGGAAGTGATAGTGTCGACATGGCCCTCACGCCCTGCCACAGGCCGTCGCAAAATGAAGCGAAATTTCCGGGCTAGGATTCGAACCTAGACGAGCAGGACCAAAACCTGCTGTGCTACCGTTACACTACCCGGAAGGAAGTCTGCCTGGGACGCGTGTCAAAACACCACACCCGAACGACTGACACGGGACGTAGTCTAGCGGTTCGGAGAATTCCGGCAAGTCCAGGAAATAAAAAACGGGACGCCCGGCTCACTCGGAGTGATTCGCCTCGTTCACTTCACGCCGTCAATTCCGTGATCGGCTTCCCCGTCCCCACGATGCTCACCGGTCTCCCCGAGGCGTCGTGGTAGTGCGTGTCGAGTGAGATTCCCAGCGCGTGGTATAACGTCGCCAACACATCGTGCGGGCTGGCTGGCCGTTCTCGCACTTTTCCTCCCCACGCTTCGCTTTCCCCCACCGTTTTGCCACCCCGCAACCCTCCACCCCCCATCAACACCGAAAAACAGTTCGCCCAGTGATCGCGACCTGCATGCCCGTTGATGAGCGGCGTGCGTCCGAATTCCCCTGCCGAATAGATCACCACGTCGTCCAGCAACCCCCGCGTTTCCAGGTCTTCGACCAGTGTCGCGATGGCGGCGTCCATCGGTGCGAGCTGTTCTTCCAACCCCGTGTAGATGTTGTCGTGATGATCCCAATAGCCGGTGTTGATCGTCACGCAGGCGGTCCCGGCTTCGACCAGCCGTCGCGCCAACAGTGCGCTTTGCCCGTACAGATGGCGACCGTACCGGTCCCGCAGCGCGGGATCTTCCTGACTCAAATCAAATGCGTCCCGAACCGCGTCGCCGGTCACCATTTCCAGCGCTTGGGTCTTGAAGCTGTCCAGCCCCGCGAGTACGCCGGTCGAATCCACGTCTCGCCGTAATGTGTCAAACTTCTTGAGCAGCTTCGACCGGGCCTGCACACTGTCGACCGCCAGTCCCTTCGGCAATGACAGGTTCGGCACACGAAACTCCGCCGCGTTCGGGTCGGCGTTGACCTCGAAGGGATTGTACGCCGCCCCCAGGTACAGTGCCCCCTGGTAGCCAAATGCCTCTGCCTTCGGCACCGCCACATACGCCGGCATGTGCGGATTTCCCGCCCCCATGGCGCGCGAGATCACCGATCCGAACGACGGTTTCTGCGGCGCGTTCCGAGCGAGCGTCGGCCCGAAATACCCCGTCTGCATCCAATGCGCCGACGGAGCGTGAATGCCGTTCTCGTGGTTGACCGAACGGACTATCGACAACCGATCCATCACGCGGGCGATGCGCGGCCACTTTTCAGTGATCTCGACTCCGGGAGCCGATGTTGCGATCGGCCGGTAATTGCCCCGGTACTCCGCCGGTGCGTCCGGTTTCAGATCCAGCGTGTCCTGCTGGCTCATTCCACCGTGCGTCCAAAAAACAATCACCGCCCGCCGTTTGCGCGGGACTCCGCCATCGGCTGTGACCGGGCGCTGGGAAGTGGTCCCTTCCGATCCCTCGGCCCGCAGCCGCAGGATGTCGGCCAGCCCCAGTCCCAGCATGGGGGCTCCCAGTTCCAGCAATCGTCGTCGAGTCAGCATTCGAGTCACGGGAGGGATTTAGAAGTCGGAACCGCGGTTGTCACTAGTGTCATCGCCTGCACAATCTTCATCGACGTCCGTTCGTTCAATGATTGAACAAGAACTCATTGGTCGCCAACAACGTCCAGACCAGCGACCGATACGCCTCTTGGGGGGCCGTCGACTCGCCCAGAAACTCCAGCGCGGTGGCCAGTTCCTGCGGCGTCGGGCTTCTCGCGTAGAGCGTTTCGAATATCTCGCGGACATTGTCCGCGCCGGGACGTCCATTTCCCGCCAGGCGCTGCGGCGTCGCGTTGGGGTGCGCGAGTTTTTCCTGAATCTCCGCCGAGCTGACGAGTTCCAGCATCTGTCCCAGTGCCGGTGAGTCGACGCGTTCACACTCGCACGCCGACCCGCGACCCGGCCTGCCGAAAATGTCGAGAAAGTGACTCGGAACCGCTTCGTCCGGCAGATCCACCGCCCGCGTCCCCACAGGAAATGCCGCTCCGCCGGCGGAAAACGTTGTCGGCACCTCAAGTACCTGACTGATCGCATCCAGCAGGACTTCCGCAGGCAACCTGCGAGGATAGTATCGCGCGTAGCTTTGCAGGTCGCTCCGATTGCCGTCGGTCGGAACCGCGCTTCTTCCGTACGCCGTCGAATTGCAAATCTGGCGAATCAGTTGCTTCACGTCATACCTGCTGTTGACGAATTCCCGGGCGAGCGCGTCGAGCAACTCCGGATTGCTGGGGGGATTGGTGCTGCGCGAATCGTCAATCGGATGGATGATTCCCCGCCCCAGAAAATGCCCCCACAGGCGATTGACCATCGTCCGCGCGAAAAACGGATTCTCGGGGGCGGTCATCCACCGTGCGAGACTCCGCCGGGGATCCTCATAGCGGGAAATCGCGAACGGTTCGTCTCCCAGCGGCTTGGGCCGCATCAATTCGCCTGTTCGCGGATGAGTGACGTTACCCACATCCGCCAGAAAAATCGTTTCACTCGTGGGGACTTCCGCGTCGGCGAAACCCCCTTTTCGGCCGACTCGTCCAAAGACCGCGGCGAGGCCGAAATAATCCGCCTGACTCCAGCGTTCGGCCGGGTGATGATGGCACTGGGCGCACTGCACCCGCACCCCCAGAAACGCTTGTGAAACCGACTCGACGTAATTCTCGGTCGTGCGGACCGAACGGTACCACACTGTTGCCGGATTCGTTTCCTGACTTCCCG
>JAPLOC010001057.1:0-3278 GCA_026692825.1 Planctomycetota bacterium
CGGGAGACTTGACGTAGGCGAGCCGCCAGGGAGCCCACAGTATTTCGTGTGACATCAGTTCTTTCTCCAGGGATGCAGCTTATGGGCGGCGGCATCCTGTTCTTCGGTCACGGGGAAAAACTGGTCCCCCTGTTTCAAATACAGAATCCGCCAGGCGCGATCGGACAGGTCACGGTCCGTCGGGTCTTTCATCAACGCCTTGAGCCGCTCTTCACCCGCCGGGCCATACTCCACAAGCACATTCCCCAGTGGCCGCCAGCCCCATTCCCGATCGGTCCGCTGGCAACGATCGCCGTATTGGCGGAAGTATTCGACAACCACATCCAGCGCCGCGGCACGTGCCGGGTCGGCCACGTCGAGCCGGGCGTGCATTTGGGCATACGCGATCGCGCCGCGGACCTGAACCGCGTGGTCACGATCCGCCTCCATCACTCGTCGAAAGGTCGCTTTCACCTCGGTGGTCGGTCCGAAACTGCTGCGGAGATTGACGATCGCCAGTTCGCGCGAGTAGGGGTTGTCGTCGGTGAGCGCAATCCGGGTCAACGCCGTGTGGACCTCGGGAGTCGCCGGCGCTCCGATGAGGGTGAAGTAATACAGCACCAGTTCGCGCGTCCGGGAACTGGAGTCGTTCAGTTTCTCAGTCAGTGCGAGCTTGTCGCTGCCGGTCAGTCGACCATCCGCGGTCATCTTTTTGAGTGCCTCAACCACCGCGCGGGAATGGAACTGAAACGTACTCCCGGGGTCGAATGCCGCCGCCAGCAGCGGTTCCACTGCGGGTGTTCGCTCAAGTTCACCGAGCGCCAAAGCCGCCTGACAACGCACGGAATTTTCGGGATCGCGGAGCGCTTTGAGAACCGCATTGGCGGGTCCTTCCACCTTGTATTTGGCAATTGTTCTCAACGCGGTGCGCCGGACATAGATATCCGGATCACTGGCGGCCCGCTCCAGTTGGTCCGCGGTCAAAGACGATTTTCCCTTCAGGGCCCGCATCAGGACGCGACGGCGGGCGAAGTGATCGCGGCTTGTCAGGCTTTCCACCGGCTCGTCGGCAAGTTGCTCGTCGGGCCAGTCGACCCACGCTTCGTTCGGGTATCCCCCTTCAATCTCCCGCCCCAGAAACATCACGCGGGGAACGCCCGGCTCCAGGTCGCCGCGGGTGCGGAATGCCGAAATGGTGACTCCCTGGTCCGCCTCCTTCGAGCGCGCGACCAGGTTTTGGCGAACAATGTCCGAGGCCGGGCTGAACAGGCAGATTTCATCGACCACGCCACCGCGTAACCACTCGTCAACACTCCACGAAAAATTCCCCGCGGTCCAGACCCCCTTATCAATCGTCCATTTCATCGGGCGATCGGGGGATTCGCCATGCACACATACCGCGACCTTTTTCCCGTGCGGGGCGAGTTGCTTCGTCAGAAGCCTCAGAAATTCGGTGACATGGTTGCCGCGCAGACGCCGCCAGGCCTCCCGATCGAACTCGTCGTGGCGAATGTCCTTTCCATATTTCGCCCGATACTCGTCCACAATCGGGTCGCTGTAGCCAAACTCGTCGTCGTAGCGCTGCGAGAAATTCTCGGCGTAGGTCAAAAAGGCGATGCCGTCGTAGTCGCCCGCGAGTGTGTACTTCGTCAGATAGTCCGCCATCGCCTGTCGGGCTTCGGGATAAGCGAATTCAATCGGTCCCCCTTGCCGCCATGTCCCCCAGCGATTGACGGGAGCCCACTCCGGATGGTCGACGCGCAGCTTGTCCTCAATGGCGTAGGGGAACGTGCCTCTTCCACCGCGATGCGATTCGTCCCCACTTTGCGATACTGCAAGTCGCGCCACCAGTCCCAGACCCGGGCGAACCCACGGTTTTCGGGGCGAATCACAAACTCCTCACCCCAGACTTCGTCTTGTCCGCCGCGCCACCAGACACGTTCGACGCCATATTTCTCCTGAATGCTCTCAAAAGCGGCGGCGATAGTGACCCGGGAATCGAGGACCGGTGTGTCGAGCAGATCCTGGGTGTCCCCCACGGTGAAATACGCGGTCCGTGGATTATCGTCGGCGAGACTGACAGCGCAGGTGAGGACCGCCGCCGCAAGGGCCAGCGAGGCCACTCGCGTCGAATGCCTCGTGCGAACGCAATCGGCTGATGGAATTGGTCTCATGGGGGCCGCCGTATCGGTGACTGGAGTACGAGATTGAACGGGAGCCAATTTCCTCGATTCGGTTCAGTTCCGTCAACGAACCCGGAGAAATCGGTGATCGACGGAAGCGAAACAACGTAGGCGGCACTCTCTGAGTGCCTGCCCCGATGTGCGCCCGATGCGAAAAAACGCGCCCCTGGGCCATGCGAACGACCCGGGGCGCTGCCGCCTCGGCAACACGATTAACGTCGGCCACTCGCCGAACAGTTCGGTCAATGTCGGAGGCCGCCCCCAGTACGTCTCTCGACCGCCGCACGCACAGCGGGCCGCGCATTTAGAAAATGCGGGCTACGTTGCAATTGGTTCCGCGCTCGGTATAGATAAGAGCTGAATGGGTTGTCGTACGGGAGCGTCCACGCAAGGGCCTCTTAACTCAGTTTCGATTGCATCCACAACCACCGATGTGTTAACCTGGGGCGTCCATTCCCCCGACTCTTCCTGGTGGATCCCGCGATGCTGCACATTCTGGGAAACCCAACGCGTGCCTGCGATGGTTTCACACGCCGGGAAGCGCTGCGGGTCGGTGGACTGTCGCTGTTTTCCGGGCTCACATTGCCGCGCGTGCTACAGGCCCGTGAGCAATCCCCGTCGAACGTGGCAGGGACAGCGAAATCGGTGATTCTCCTCAACCTGTTTGGCGGCCCTCCCCACCAGGATCTGTTCGACCTCAAGCCGCACGCCCCCGCGCAAATCCGCGGGGAATTCCAACCGATCGACACGGCGGTTCCCGGAACACAGATTGGCGAACTGCTTCCCCAGGTCGCCCAGGTGATGGATCGCTGCACGCTGATTCGCACCTATTCGCACAAGTACAACAGCCACAATCCGTACAACGTCTACACCGGCTTCGACGGCGGCAACGACCAGGAAAACTACTTCGCCAAACGGGGCGATCATCCCTCGATCGCCTCGGTTTGTCAGACGCTGCGACCGGTTGTCGGCGAAGTCCCTCCCTATGTGATCCTGCCGGCGTTTCCCGGCTATTCACAGGCCTTGCGCCGCTCTGGCCCCTATGGCGGGTATCTTGGCAGCCAGCATGACCCGCTGTTCACACTGCTTCCGCAAACGCAAAAAGAAAAACAGCCC
>JAPLOC010001057.1:3288-5861 GCA_026692825.1 Planctomycetota bacterium
AAACAGCCCGACTACAAAGCGGTCGTTGCCTACGGCACCCCGCAGCTTCCGTCACTCGACTCATTGCCGAGCGTGACCGCCGACCGACTCGATCACCGACATACGTTGCTGGAACAACTCGATCGCGAAGTCGCCCGCCTCGAGCGGACAAGATCGATCGACGTCCTGGACCATTTTCAGCAACAAGTCTTCACGCTGCTGACTTCGTCGAAGACCAGGTCGGCGTTCGATCTCACGGCGGAAGCCGATTCTGTTCGCGACCGCTATGGCCGAACGCTGTGGGGCAACAGCCTGCTGTTGTGTCGGCGGCTGGTGGAAGCCGGGTCAATGTTCACCAGCGTTCACTGGGAAGAGGGGCAGACCGCCAATCATTGGGACTTGCACGAAAACAATTTCGGCATGTGCCGTGTGATGGCACCGATCGTCGACCAGATTGTCTCGGCCTTGATTCTTGACCTGGAACAACGGGGTCTGCTCGATTCAACCCTGGTGATCGTGATGGGGGAGATGGGACGCACGCCGAGGATCAATGCCAAAGCGGGGCGCGACCATTGGCCTCAATGCGGATTCGTGCTGCTGGCCGGGGGCGGGACGAAGCGCGGTTTCGTGCTGGGGAAGACCGACGCGGAAGGCGCGTACCCGATTGAGCGGCGCGTGTCGGCGGGGGATCTCGCCGCCACCATTTATCAATTGCTCGGAATCGATCCGCATGCGACGGTCCCCGATCTGACCGGTCGGCCCAATCACATTTCACACGGCGGCGAACCTGTCTGGGAGATCATGACGTGAACCCGATTCGACGATCCAATTCGGTCCGCTGGCAACAGGCCCAACTCTCTCGCCGCACGATGTTGCAAGCCGGCTCCATCGGCCTGATGGGACTGGGAATGGCCGACGTTTCGGCCGCCCGGGCCATGGCTCAGCACTTTCAGAACACTCCCGACAAGTCGGTGATTTTCGTCTTTCTGAATGGGGGAATTTCCCACCAGGACAGCTTCGACATGAAGCCGGAGGCTCCCGCAGAGGTCCGGGGGGAATTCCGCCCAATCGCCACCCGAACGGCTGGCCTGGAGATCTGCGAACACCTGCCGCTGCTCGCCCAACAGAGCGAACGGTTCGCCCTCGTCCGTTCAATGGCCAGTGGCAGCAGCGGGCACGAAGAGGCGTGCCACATGCTGTTCACCGGTCGGCTCGATTTTCCCGCCGGCTTCAGTCTGGCGCGTGTCCCCAGTCCGAATGAATGGCCCTCGCTGGCCTCGCAGATAACCTATCTCACCCAGGGGCGAAACCAGCTTCCTCCTGCCGCCGTTCTGCCTCAGGTGAGTGTGAACGAGGCGAATGCGTTCCGACCGGGACAGTGGGCGGGGAAGTTGGGAGCGAAGTACGAAGCCTGGCATTTGCATGTCGCAGCGGCCTGTGCCTTGGGAAACGGGGCGTGCCCCAACTGCTTCCGGTTTGAGGGAACTCCCTTTACACACGAATCGTCCACGATTTTTGACATGCCGGTGCTGAGTCTCCCCGAAGGCGGTCGCGGCCGACTGGGAAATCGCGTGGAATTGCTCTCGTCGATCGAAAACCAGCAGCGGCGACTCGAAAAAGGGGCCGAGTCGGCGAAGATCGATCGCAACCGACAACAGGCGATTTCCGTCCTCGCCGACCCGCGCGTGCAGACCGCGTTCGATGTGGAGAATGCCGATTTGAAGACGACCGACCGCTACGGCAAGAACAAGTTCGGGCTGTCTTTACTGATGGCCCGGCGACTGGTCGAGGCGGGGGTCAACATGGTGCAGGTGAACCTTGGCAAGAACTCGTCGTGGGACACTCACCGTCGCAATTTTCCCAACCTCAAAGACAACCTGATGCCCTATATGGACCGAGCGGTCTCGGGATTGCTCGACGATCTGGCCGAGAGCGGGCTGCTCGACGACACCCTGGTCGTGGTGACGGGGGAATTCGGCCGAACCCCGAAAATCAATCCCGACGGCGGTCGCGATCACTGGGGGCCCGTGATGACGAGTCTGTTCGCCGGGGCCGGGGTTCGTGGTGGCACCGTGATCGGCGCGACCGACAAGATCGCCGCGCAACCGGTTTCCGATCGGCATACGATCGAAAACTTGGCGGCGACCGTGCTGAACACTCTGGGGGTGCCGCGCGATTCGCAATGGATTGATTTCGACGGACGGCCGCATGAAGTGTATCGGGGCGAGCCGATCGTGGGGTTGATGTAACGCCAATTCCGTACTCGCTGGCAGAGTCGGCGCAGGCGGTTATCATGTCGGCGTTCGCGTCCGCGGCGGCGTGTCTCGGTTGCTTGCATCGCCACCCGATCGCCGCCATCGATTTCTTCGTTCCTGAGATTGCCACCATGCTGGACCGGGTCGTGCGCTCCCGTTCTTTGTCTTCGCTTGTCGTTCTGTTCGCCGCCACGTTTGGGTGCCTGACGACGATCGCGCAAGACGTTCCCCTTGTGGCACCCGGCGGGGCGCTGACGCCGGCGGAACAGCAGAAGTTGTTCCGTCTGCCCCCTGGCTTCAAAATTCAACTCATCGCCAGCGAGCCGGAAATTCAGAAAC
>JAPLOC010001058.1:0-4173 GCA_026692825.1 Planctomycetota bacterium
CGTGTTTTGATGTGCTTGCGTTCTCATTAAAAAGCGACGCGTAGTCCAGTTCCCAAAGGTGGATCTCCATCGGCTCCGTATTGTTTGGTCCCAAGCCGGCAGAGGCCAACCACGGCAGCGTGGGATGAAATGCGAGAGCGGGAAGCCACCCAATTTCTTTGGGTTTAAGCTCCGATATCACGGCGACCGTCTCCCAGGTGTCGCAGCTCCAGAGTCGAATTGTGTTGTCGTTGCTCTTTGATGCCAATAATCTCCCGTCATTGGAAAAGGCGACGATGTCGACGGTATCCGTGTGCCCTTCGAGTGTGCGGAGCAGGTTGCCTGTTTTCCAATCCCAGAGCCTCACGCTTCGGTCCGCACCACCACTGGCGAGTATCCATCCGTGTGGAATAAATGCGATACTGTACATGTGCCCGCTGTCGCCGAGCGTACGGAACAACGTGCCGTGGTGAGAATCCCTAAGCTCCACCCGCCCAAGGAAAGTTGCTACGGCTAAAATCCAACCTTGGGGATCAAAAGCGATGCTGCCGATTCCCAGGTCCCAGAGTAGAATACTGCCGTCGCTGCATTTGGTGGCCAGCGTATTGCCCCGCGGATCAAATGCCACGCTGAAAACACCAGACGCCGATTCGAGCGTGGACAACAACTTTCCACTGCTCGCATCCCAGACTAGTATCCAGCCGTTACTGCGTCCGCTTGCAAGCGTACCTCCCTGCGGATCGAAGGCTATGCAATGAAATCCGTCGCCGGCCCCTCCAAGCGTGCGTAGTAACCCGCCATTACTTGGATCCCAGAGCTCCACGCTTCCATCCATGCACCCGCTGGCGAGCGCACCCGACCGTGGATCAAATGCGATCGTACTGATCCTACGGGCGTTGCCTTTCAGCGTGCGGAGTAGCTTGACCCCAACCGGAAGCGGCGGGCTTGCGTTCGCCTCAGTCGTTTGACTCCCGAATTTGCTGGTCCCATCGTCACCCACCACGAAGATCCTTTCGGTCAACCCGAGTCGCGCTCTCAGATCCCAAGTCCCCGCAGCCTGATGCGGAAGCACCTCACGGAACGATCATGCCGATCACCTTCGAGCGAAGTCGACTAGCTCCAGTTTGACTCGGAAATCGGGCGGAGACAAGTCCTTTCCTGCCAACCTTCGCAGGGGCACGTCGTCCGCTTGGTGCGCCAAGGTCGAGTTGTTCAGCGCGGTGGCGCGGGTTGCCACTAACGGAGCCGATTCTTGGCAAGGCGCATTCCCAGACTAAAGTCGCATTCTGAGCGAGTTTTTTCCGGAATGAATTCGTGCGTCGTCGGGCGTTCTCCATGGCGGTTTCGATCGAGAAGGAACGGTTGCCGCTACACACCAGCGCGCACGTCGCGTCCCAGCAACTGCGGCGATGTCGGCAATTCGCTTGACCCCATCAGGTACTTGTCGACGCCGACTGCCGCTTCGCGACCTTCCCAGATCGCCCACACGATCAGCGACTGACCACGCCGCACGTCCCCTGCGGAAAAGACTCCGGGAACGCTGGTCATGTAGTTGTCGTCCGCTTTCACATTGCTCCGCGGATCGAGTTCGACACCAAGCTGTTCAACCAGTCCTTGTTTTTGCGGACCGAGGAAACCCATTGCCAGCAGAACCAGGTCGGCGTCGAGTTCGAATTCGCTGCCGACGACCTTTTTCATCTGCATCCGGCCCCCTTCGTTCACCCACTCCAGGCGGACGGCATGCAGCTTCTCGACCTGGCCGTTGGATCCCGTGAACCGCTCGGTCCCCACGCTCCAATCGCGTGCGCCCCCTTCTTCGTGGGCACTGGAAGTGCGCAAGACCGTGGGCCAGTAGGGCCATGGCATGGTTTCGTCCCGATGGTTCGGCGGTTTGGGCAACAGTTCCAGTTGCACGACCGACTTGCAGCCATGCCGGTGCGCCGTCCCCAGACAGTCGGCCCCCGTGTCCCCCCCGCCGATGATCACCACATGCTTGCCGGCGGCCGAGATGAAATCGCGGTCGTCGATCTTGTCTCCCTCGCAACGGCGATTCTGCAACGGCAGAAACTCCATCGCGAAGTGGACCCCCTTGAGTTCCCGACCCGGGACCGGCAAATCGCGCGGAATGGTCGATCCCAGCGCCAGGAGAACCACGTCGTAGTCCCGGCGTAACTGATTGCCACTGATGTCGACTCCCGCGTTGACGCCCGTGCGGAAGACAATTCCCTCGGCTTCCATGATCTTCAGCCGACGGTCGAGAACGTTCTTCTCCATCTTGAATTCCGGGATGCCATACCGCAGCAGGCCCCCGATGCGGTCGGCCCGCTCGAAGACCGTCACCCAGTGACCCGCCCGGTTGAGCTGCTGTGCCGCCGCCAGACCGGCCGGGCCGGATCCAATCACCGCGACCTTTTTGCCGGTCCGCGTCGCCGGGGGTTCGGGAACGACCCACCCCTCGGCGAACGCTCTTTCAATGATCGAATTCTCGATGTTCTTGATCGTGACGGCGGGGGCGTTGATTCCCAGCACGCACGCCTCTTCGCACGGCGCGGGACACAACCGGCCGGTGAATTCCGGGAAGTTGTTCGTCGCGTGCAGCCGACGGATCGCCTCTTTCCAGTTCCCGCGATAGACCAGGTCATTCCCGTCAGGAATGATATTCCCCAGCGGGCAACCGGTGTGGCAAAAAGGAACGCCGCAGTCCATGCAACGGGCTCCCTGCTCCACCAGCTTCAACTCGGGAAACGGCTGGTAGACTTCCTGATAATCGTGCAGACGCGTGGCGACATCGCGTCGCTTCGGGGTCTCACGCTCAAACTCCATGAATCCGCTGGGCTTACCCATGACTCTTTCCGTTGACTGCTGGCGTAGCTGTATGCTGTGTGAACTGAAGCCGCCCCGTCAATTCGATCGTTGACGGGGGGCACTGTCGGAATTCAAAAACTAGGAGGTCGCCCCGGCGAGTGCCGCTTGCACTCCCGCCGCGCGGCGGGCCTCCACGACCCGTCGATAGTCTCGCGGGTAGACTTTCACAAACTTGCTGACAAGGGTTGACCAGTTGTCGAGAACCCATTGGGCGCGATCGCTATTCGTCGCGGCGACGTGCTTTCGCAGCAGCGACTGAACCGCTTCGACATCTTCGTCGGACTCGACCGGAACCAGGTCGACCATTTCCTGGTTGCACAACTTGGCGAAGCCCTGGTGTTCATCCAGGACGTAGGCGATCCCGCCGCTCATGCCGGCGGCGAAATTCCGGCCGGTCGGACCGATCACCACCACGCGACCACCCGTCATGTACTCACATCCGTGGTCGCCGACCCCTTCCACCACCGCGTCGGCACCCGAGTTGCGCACACAGAACCGTTCACCCGCCCGGCCGCGAATGTACATCTCTCCCGCCGTCGCGCCGTAACCGGTCACGTTGCCGATGATGATGTTTTCGGACGGGACGAACGTCGCCGTCTTGGGTGGGAAGACCGCGAGCTTACCCCCCGACAATCCTTTGCCGAAGTAGTCGTTCGCGTCCCCTTCAATGGAGAACGAAATCCCGCGGGGGAGAAACGCTCCGATACTCTGTCCGCACGAGCCGTTGAACCGCACGGTGATTGTGCCATCCGGCAGACCCGCGCCGCCGTACTTCCGCGTCAGCCGACTGCCGAGCATTGTCCCGACGGTCCGGTTGATGTTGCGGATCGGCAACTGGAGTTCAACCTTTTCGCCCCGGACCAGCGCTGGTTCGCACAGTTGGATGAGCTTGACGTCGAGCGCCTCTCTCAGGCCATGGTCCTGCTGCTCGTGGCAGTAGACCTTCGTGCCGGCCGCGACTTTGGGACGATGCAACAGCATCGTGAGGTCGAGTCCCTTCGCCTTCCAGTGGTCGATCGCTTTGCGGGTGTCCAGCAGATCGACCCGGCCGACCATCTCGTTGACGGTGCGGAAGCCGAGCTGTGCCATGATCTCCCGCAACTCTTCGGCGACAAACCGGAAGAAATTCTCGACATGTTCCGGCTTGCCGGCGAACTTCGCCCGCAGCTTGGGATCCTGGGTCGCGATGCCGACCGGGCAGGTGTTGAGATGGCAGACGCGCATCATGATGCAGCCGACCGCGACCAGAGCAGCGCTGGCGATGCCGAACTCCTCGGCACCCAGCAACGCAGCGATGGCGACATCGCGTCCCGATTTGATCTGGCCGTC
>JAPLOC010001058.1:4228-11400 GCA_026692825.1 Planctomycetota bacterium
ATGATCCGACTGCGCAGGTTGTGAATCACCAGCGTCTGGTGCGTTTCCGCCAAGCCGAGTTCCCACGGGATGCCGGCGTGCTTGATGGAGGTCAGCGGACTCGCGCCCGTTCCCCCTTCATAACCGGAAATCAGCACGACGTCGGCTTTCCCCTTCGCCACACCGGCGGCGACGGTGCCGACGCCAACTTCGGAAACCAGCTTCACACAGACCCGGGCTTCGGGATTCGAGTTCTTCAGGTCGTGAATGCGCTGCGCGAGGTCTTCGATGGAGTAAATGTCGTGGTGCGGCGGCGGCGAGATCAGCCCAACGCCCGGGGTCGAATTCCGCACCTTGGCGATGTACTCATCCACCTTGTGACCGGGCAACTGGCCCCCTTCACCGGGCTTCGCACCCTGCGCCATCTTGATCTGCAACTCGTCGGCGTTCACCAGGTATTCGCTGGTAACACCGAACCGGCCCGACGCGACCTGCTTGATCGCGCTGCGGCGGAGATCGCCATTGGCGTCGGGTTTGTAGCGAACCGAGTCTTCGCCCCCTTCCCCCGTGTTGCTCTTTCCGCCGAGCCGATTCATGGCGATCGCCAGCGTCTCGTGCGCTTCGCGGGAAATTGATCCCAGCGACATCGCACCGGTGGCGAATCGCTTGACGATGCTTTCCACCGGTTCGACTTCGCTCAGCGGGACCGGGGTCGAACTGGTTTTGAATTCCAGCAGGCCACGGAGCGTCGCCAGATTCCGCTGCTGGTTGTTCACAAACTCGGCGTAGCGCTTGTACGCTTCGCGGTTGTTCGTGCGGACCGAATGCTGCAGCTTGGCGACCATTTCGGGGTTCACCATGTGGAATTCGCCGCGACGACGCCACTGGTATTGACCACCGCAGTCGAGGTCCAGATTCTCGGCGACTGGCACCCGGGGAAACGCCTCATGATGCCGACGCTGCACTTCGACCGCGAGTTCCGCCAGTCCGATCCCTTGGATTCGAGTGGGGGTCCGCGAAAAGTACTCGTCGACGAACGACTTGTTCAAACCGACCGCTTCGAAGATCTGCGCGCCGCGGTAACTGTGCAGCGTCGAGATCCCCATCTTCGACATCACCTTCAGGAGCCCCTTGTTGAGCCCCTTGATGTAGTTCTTCTCGGCCGTCTTGTAGTCGATCGGACCTTTCGCGTTCTTCAGTGCCGACTGATTGCACAAATCGGCGAGCGTTTCGAACGCGAGGTACGGGTTCACCGCTCCCGCGCCGTAACCGAACAGCAGGCCGTAATGATGGACCTCGCGCGGCTCGCCCGATTCGATGATCAGCCCGCACCGCGTGCGGCTTCCTTCTCGAATGAGGTGATGATGCACTCCCGAGCACGCCAAAAGCGCCGGGATCGGAGCGAGTGTTTCGCTCACGCCACGGTCGGAGAGAATCACCAGGGCGGCCCCCTTCATGACCGCGTCGTGCGCCTCACGACGAATCCGGTCGAGCGCACCCTTCAGTGCCTCCTGGCCCCCCGCGACTTCATACAGAGTCGAGATTGTCACGGCGCGAATCCCTCCCGTTTCCGACGCCCGAATCGTTTCGAGGTCGGCGTTGGTGAGAATCGGCTGTTTCAACCGCAACTGGTGGCAGTGCTGCTTGGTTTCCTGAAACAGATCCTGCTCGGCTCCCAACGTGGTCACCATCGACGTGACGATCTCTTCGCGAATCGCGTCGAGAGGAGGATTGGTCACCTGCGCGAAGAGCTGTTTGAAATAGCTGTAGAGCAACTGCGGCCGGGACGACAAGACCGCAAGCGGCGTGTCGTTCCCCATGGACCCGAGCGGCTCTTCGCCGTTCACCGCCATCGGCCCCATGATGATCTTCAGGTCTTCGAGGTTGTACCCGAACGCCTGTTGACGGGTGAGCAGTGTGGAGAAATCGAACGCAGCGGCGTCGCGGCGGGGAAGGTCCTCCAGGCGGACTTGTTGTTCCGTGAGCCACGCCCGGTACGGATTCCGCTTGGCGAATCCAGCCTTGATTTCGTCGTCCGAGATGATCCGCTTCGCCGCGGTGTCGACCAAAAACATCTTCCCGGGCTGCAAACGTCCCTTTTCCAGGACGTTCGCCGGGTCAATGGGCAACACGCCGGTTTCCGACGCGAGGACCACGAAGCCGTCTTTGGTCACTGTGTACCGGGACGGTCGGAGTCCGTTGCGATCGAGGACCGCGCCGATCACCGTCCCGTCGGTGAACGCGACCGACGCGGGGCCATCCCACGGCTCCATGAGCGAGGCGTGATATTCGTAAAACGCCTTTTCATCATCGGGCATTGATTCGTGCCCGTCCCAGGCGGCGGGAATCATCATGCGAATCGCGTGCGGCAGACTCCGTCCGGTCGCGATCAGCAGTTCGAGCGCGCAGTCAAAACAGGCCGAGTCCGACAGGCCGCCGGGGATGATCGGGAACAGTTTGGGAATGTCGGCCCCGAATTTCGGATGCTGGAACATCGTCTGTCGGGCCCGCATCCAGTTGACGTTCCCCTTGACGGTGTTGATTTCACCGTTGTGGGCGATGAACCGGAACGGATGGGCGAGATCCCACGTCGGGAACGTATTTGTACTGTAGCGCTGGTGAACCAGACCAATCGCCGACTCGTAATCGGGGTCGGCGAGGTCGGCGTAGTACGTGGGAATCTGCGTCGCCAGCAGGAGTCCCTTGTAGATCAGCGTCTTGGTCGAGAGGCTGGGGACGTAAAAGAACTTCCGCTGCGCCAGTTCGCTCGTGGCGATCTGTTGCTCCATCCGCTTCCGGATGACGTACAGCTTCCATTCGAGAGCGGCGGCGTCGGGCGTGTCGGATCCCCGGCCGATAAATGCCTGTCGAATGGTCGGCTCGACTTTTTTCGCGGTCTCTCCCAGCAGTTGGTTGTCGCGGGGAACGTCGCGCCAACCCAGAAAATTCTGCCCTTCCTCACGTACAATCGTCTCGAACAGGCGTTCACAAGTATCCCGCTCGTCCGGCTGGCTGGGGAGGAAGACCAAGCCGGTGCCATACTCACCCGGCTCCCCGGGGAGGTGAATGTTCGCGGCCGCACACACCTTCAACAGAAATTTGTGCGGAATCTGCGTGAGAATACCGGCTCCGTCCCCCGTGTTGTCTTCGCAGCCGCACGCGCCGCGGTGTTGCAGATTGACCAGAATCTGCAGCGCGTCTTCGACAAGGCGGTGAGTCTTCTTGCCTTCAATATTGACGATGAACCCGACGCCACAGGCGTCGTGTTCGTTCGCGGGATCGTACAACCCTTCGGCTTCGGGGGGGAGCAGACGGCTTGTGCCAGACTGAGACATGAGCAGCAACTTTCCAAACAAACTGAACAACTCTCGATTCGCCAGAGAGACTGGCGGCGAGCTGATTTCTCGCGGGGAGGGACTCGATTCGCCCGCCGCTGGCGTTCGCGCCAGGGGGCCGACATGGTGACCTGCCAGGTCGCACGTCGCGGCGGGCGTTACACCCGTTTTCTGCGGGTGGGACGCCGGGCCGGCAGGGCATTCGCCGCCCCTCCGGACGCAGCATCCAAAGAAGCGGCCACAGGGCCGGCCGGTTGGCCTGGCCCTCCGGTTAAGTGGGGGCCATTTAAGTGGGGATCCGTCACATGAGGATCCGTCGCATGGGGACCGCCCGACTCAGGAATGGTCACGGTGCCAGTCCCCAGCTCCAGTCGCAGCAACTCTTCAAACTTGCGGACCGCAGCCGACAGATGACGATTCTTTTTGTGAATGATTCCCAGCGGACGGGTCAGCGATTCTCCCGCCAACGGAATGGCGACCAGCGCCCCCGAGGCGACTTCCTGCCAGACCGTCGGCTGTGGCAAGATGGCGACTCCGGAACCGCACTCCACCGCCTTCTTGATCGTCTCGATGTTGTCGAACTCGAGGGCCAGATCGACGGTGACTTTGTTTTTTCGCAACCATTTGTCGATCTCGCGACGGATCGGCAAGTCGGTGATGAAAGCGACAAACGCCTCCCCTTCCAATTGCGCCGGCAGCACACTCCTCGCGCTCGCCAAACGATGCGCGGGAGAAACCACCAGCGCCATGGGCTGTTCTTGCCACGCGATGCACCCCAATTCGCCCCGCGCACGCGCATACGAAACCAACCCCAGATCCGCCTGATCCGACAGAACCTGCTCGTACACCTGGTTCGGTTGCAGATACTCCAGCCGCAGCACGACATCCGGGTATTGCTCTTCGAACCGGCGGATGAATCGTTCCATCTGCAGGAGGCCCACCGAGTAAATGGCGGCGACTCGCACCGGCCCAATCACGCGGCTATTCACCCCTCGCACCCGGTCTTCAATCGCCCGGTACTCCGCGAGAAGCTGGCGGCAACCGTCGTAGTAGATTTTTCCCGCCGGCGTCAGTTCGAGTGGCCGTTGTGAACGGTCGATCAACTTCGCGCCCAACTGCCGTTCGAGATTCGAGACCGTCTGACTCGCCGACGATTGCGTCACATTGTGCGCGCGAGCCCCTTTCGAGAAGCTGCGCTCCTCGACCACCGCACAGAAAATCTCCACGAATCGCAACTGCATGACTTTGGTCCGCTTCGGACCGCGACGCCACTAGTATTAGAGTTGCTAATACTCTGGGATTCAGAGTATCACAAAGCACGATAAGAACTCTAAACAGTCGGCATACCCTAGTCAAGGACTGTGGGAAATTCTGCGATTTTGGCACTGCGGGATACGCGACGTGAGTCGAGTTCAACGCCATTTCTCACTCGGGTTGAGGTTTTCCACACAAATCAGATGGTCTCGCAATTGTGGCTGTCGATCCCGCAACGTCCCTCGCCACCATCACTATGGTTTTGTCCTCGGAAACGAAGTTACAATCCCCAGTCGGCAAGGTGCCGCGCAGTCACTGCAATCCCTTTTGGAGCCGCAACACGATGAAACACTTCCACTTCAAGTCCTTTGTCATTCTCGCCCTGGGGGCGATTTTGGGATGGGCGTCCGCTTCGGGCCGATTCGCCGTCCCCACCAGCGCCGACACGGCCGCCCCACTCCGCGAGACTCCCACCGCGCAACTGCCTGGGAACGAAGAAAACTGCGGCCCCGCCAGCCAGGCCGAATTGCAGGCGCTCGCCGCCCACAATCTGCATGTCGCCGCCATCGCCCAGAAGGAAGGCAAAAAGCCCAACATCTGCATCATCTGGGGCGACGATGTCGGCCAGTCGAACATCAGTGCCTACACCATGGGGCTGATGGGGTACCAGACGCCGAATATCGATCGGGTTGCTAAAGAGGGGATGATCTTCACCGACTACTACGCCGAGCAAAGCTGCACGGCGGGTCGCGCGTCGTTCATCACCGGCCAGCACGGACTGCGCACCGGTCTGACCAAAGTCGGTCTCCCGGGGGCAGCCCTCGGCTTGCGAAAGGAAGACCCGACGATCGCCGAAGTGCTGAAACCGCAGGGCTACGCGACCGGACAGTTCGGCAAGAATCACCTCGGTGATCGCAACGAATTCCTGCCGACCGTTCACGGGTTCGACGAATTCTACGGCAATCTCTATCACCTGAATGCCGAAGAGGAGCCGGAACTCCCCGACTACCCGAACGATCCGGCATTCCGCGCGAAGTACGGTCCCCGCGGCGTTCTCGACACCAAGGCGAGCGACAAGGACGACGCGACTGTGGATCCGCGGTTTGGCAAGGTCGGGAAGCAGGTGATCAAGGACACCGGTTCGCTGACCAAGAAGCGGATGGAAACCGTCGACGACGACATCGCCAGCCGCTCTGCCGAGTTCATCCAGCGTCAATCCAAGGCGGGCAAGCCGTTCTTCGTGTGGGTGAACTTCACCCACATGCACTTCCGCACCCACGTGAAGCCGGAAAGCAAAGGGCAGGCCGGCCCCTCGATGAGCGACTACGCCGACGCGATGATCGACCACGACAAAAACGTGGGAACGGTTCTCAAAGCGCTGGATGACGCCGGCGTCGCCGACAACACCTTCGTGATGTACTCGACAGACAACGGACCTCACCTGAACTCGTGGCCCGACTCGGCGATGACACCGTTCCGTAACGAAAAGAACTCGAACTGGGAAGGGGCCTACCGGGTTCCGTGCATGGTCCGGTGGCCAGGCAAGATCAAGCCGGGTAGCGTCTCGAATCAGTTGATCGGACATCACGACTGGTTCCCGACCCTGGCGGCGATCGCTGGCGACACGACCGTGAAAGAACGGTTGCTCGCGGGAGCAAAGATTGGTGACGCCAGCTACAAAGTGCATCTCGACGGTTACAACATGGTTCCGTATCTCACGGGACAAACCGACAAGAGTCCCCGGGAATCGTTCCTCTATTGCAATGATGACCAGCAGTTGACCGCGCTGCGGTACGAAAACTGGAAGCTGGTCTTCATGGAACAGCGGACACCGGGAACGTTGCGGATCTGGGCCGAGCCGTTTGTGTCATTGCGGGTTCCGAAGATCTTCAACCTGCGACTCGATCCCTACGAACGGGCCGACGTGACGTCAAACACGTATTATGACTGGTTGCTGGACCACGCGTTTTTGCTGGTGCCGGCCCAGGACTACGTCGGAAAATTCCTGATGACGTTCCGGGAATACCCGCAACGCCAGAAGGCGGCGAGTTTCAATCTGGATGATATCCTGAAGAGCCTGCAGGAATCTCCCAACAAGTAGCGTCCGCGCCGCGAAATCCGGGCGGTCGACAACGTGCCGACCGCCCGTCTGTTTTCTTTGTCACGACTCCACACCAGACGAGCGAGTTCTGTATATTGCGGAGCGCATTCGCAATGGACGGGTTTGGTGCAGAAGGCCTTCCAATCTGCACTTTTCTCCCGAGGCACACGCAGCAGGGAGGCGGCTTTGTGCCCGACGTCGATCATCTCCGCAGTTTGAGGATGACGCTCTTGAAACCGCTTGACGCCCCGATGCCCGATCTCCGGGATCAAGGGTTTTGAGTGGAGACACCCGGTCAATTCCGCTTCGCTGCTTTTTTTACCGCAGCCAACGATTTCTGGACGGCTGCCGCCTTCTTGACTTTATCCATTGCCGGCACCGGTGATGAGCGTTTCGCGACGGACGGCTTGGCGGACTTCCTCCGCGTTGGCACGTGTTTGACGATCATTTTTTTGCGGGCACTGCCACCGGAGGGACCGCTCAGTTGCTGCTGACTGTCGTAT
>JAPLOC010001059.1:0-1873 GCA_026692825.1 Planctomycetota bacterium
GTACCAGCTTGTCCTGGCCCCCCGCGGTGATCGCGACCGGCATCGAGAGTCGTTCGGGCCACAACTCCGCCGACCGCTTCTTGTATTCGTCAGGAATCTGCTCCTTCGTACCGCCAAACGATTCCCGGATCGCGTCTTGAAACTGGTCATATTCAATATGGTTCGCGGTCCCGTTTTCCGAAACGACTCCATCTACCAGACGGGGATGCAGGGCGGCGAATGTCAGGACGGAGGAACCTCCCATGGAGGCACCCAGCAGAATCACTTTGCGGATCTTGTATCGGGCTTTCAGCTCTTCCAGAATCTGCAGCATGTCGGCTTCGGCCTTCGGCCCCATCCACGAGGTGCGGGCGCGATAATCGGGCGAGACCAGCAATATCCCCCGGGCGGCGGCAACGTCCCGGGCCGCCTGAAATTCCGCCGGCGCGTTTCTCACAGCCTGCCAACGATCGGAGCCATGGCCGTGCAAGACAAACAGCAGGTCGGTTTCTCGGTGATTTTGAAACTTGGGCGGGAAGACCAGCAGATAGCGTTGAGGAGTGCCGTCGCAGCGCGCCGTCATTTCGACATCTTCAACGCGGGGCGACTGCTCGGTCTGCGCCTCCGTGCAGGAGGCGACCATCCAGTGGGCAATCCCACCCCAGAGAGACAGCAGACACCATGAGGAGATCTGTCGAATTGCGATGCGCATTGGATGTGGGCGTGCCGGGAGATGCGTGGAGTGACTGTCACACCAACAATTTCGGGGACTTGTGGATCGGGGGCGGACGGTCCGGTCCGGCTAATCAACCAGCAGAAATCCGCGGCTGTTGAGCAGCGACCACATAATGTCTTGCGTCGCTTCGAGTCGCTTGTCGGGATTTGCTTTCAGATACTCAATCACCACGGCCGCCTCATCCGGATTGGGGTGTCGGGCGATCGACCACAGGTACAGTTCCGTGGCGAGTTGTTCGTCGTTCAGTTTCTGATTGACAAGCAAGGTCGGTCGGGCATTGGGGTTTGTCACGCGACTGCCAATGCTGCTGCCGCTCGTCCCCAGAAAATGCAGCGCCTGAAGCATGTTCGAATTCCGGTCGCGCTCGCACTCGCAGGCATCCATGCGCTGCGGTTTGCCGAAGAGATTCAGGAATTGATTGTCGACCGTTCCATCCGGAAGTTGCGCCGCGCGGAAACCGCCGGGGACGCCGCCAAAATTCTCATTGACGCCGGTCGCCTGAATCAGCGAATCGAGCAACGCTTCAGCGGGAACGCGGCGGGGAATGGCGCGGGAGAAGTTCTGCTGATCACGCCGGTTGGACTCCGTCGCCACGCTGGTTCGCTGATAGGTGTCCGACAGGACAATCATCCGCATCAGATGACGGATGTCAAACTGATGATCGATGAAGTCCCTTGTCAGAGCGTCGAGCAGGGCGGGGTTGATCGGCGGGTTGGTACTCCGCACATCATCCACCGGCTCAATGATTCCGCGATGAAAGAAATAGCTCCAGATGCGGTTGACCATGCCCCGCGCGAAAAACGGATTGTCCAACGAGGTCAGCCAGTTCGCGTAGGCCTCGCGACGGTCGGCCCCGGCGGGAATCGTTGGTTCGTTTCCACCCAGAAAATGCGGCGGCTGGGGCTGCCCGGTCCGCGGGTGAATCGCGAATCCCGCAGTCGGATTCACTTGGACGATTTTCGCGTTGGGAGCCTGTGGATAGCGCGTGTCGGGTCGTGTAGTCACCTGGGTGAAGAAACTCGCGAGTCCGTAGTAGTCGGCCTGTGTCCAATTTTCGAGTGGGTGGGTATGGCAGCGAGCGCACAGCATCCTCACTCCGCAGAATACCTGGGTGGCCCGCTCCACCGTGTCGTTCGTGTCCTTGCTGAGCGCGAAATA
>JAPLOC010001059.1:1911-13335 GCA_026692825.1 Planctomycetota bacterium
TTGAGAATCCTCCGAACGAACTCGTCGAGAGGCAGATTCTCGGCGACCGCCCCGCGGAGAAACTCGCGAAACATGTACACCGACGGCTGGCTGACCACGTTCCGGGAGTTTTGCAGGAGGTCGCCCCATTTCAACGACCAGTGATCGACAAACTCGGGACGGGCAAACAGAGAGTCCACGACCGCCGCCCGCTTCTGCGTTGCGGTATCCGCGAGAAACGCCCGGATCTCCTCCGGTTTGGGCTGCAGTCCGATCAGATCCAAATAAACCCGCCGCAAGAACTCTTCGTCTCCCGCGAGTGGCGAGGGAGTGATCTTCAGGCGGTTCAGTTTCTCGACGACGGGCCGGTCGATCAGATGATCCGGCCAGAATGCTGGCGGCGGTGAAGGTGCGCTCAAAACGGCCCACGATCGCGGTCTCGCCCGCGTCGCCGGCGGTCACCAATCCCTCCTCGGTCACGTCGGCGAACTGGGTGTTGTTGGCCGAAAAAATTCCCAACCGCGTCACGTCGCGTTGGGAACCGTCGGTGTACGTCGCGATCATCTGCAATTGGTGCTTTTGACCGGGAAGCAGGACCAGCCGGTCGGGACCCAGTCGGACCGAGGCGACCGCCCGCGTGTCGGCGAGATCACCCGGTGCCCCTTGTCGAACCCAGGCCAGCAGCAGTTCGTTCGACAGGCTGCCGGCTTTGAAACGGATTCCCCCTTCGTGGGGCGTGGTTCCATTCGGTTTGGCCAGCACGAGGCTTTCTTGCGGGAATTGCAGGTTGAGCCTGCGACCAAACTGTTCCTTGGTGATCGCGAGAAAGTCCTGAGCCGGGTCCGCGCCACGCAGACTGAGCTTGAACCCGTTCTTTCCCAGAGAATAACCGTGACAGGCTCCCGAATTGCAGGCCGCCTTGGAAACGACCGGCATCACTTCGTGCCGAAAGCTGAAGAGAGGGACCGCGTCGGAGAGCGTTACCGAAACGGGAACCACCAGCGACTGTCCCGCTACATCAATCGAAATCTGCGTCTGACCCGTGGCGACGGGTTGGACCCAGCCCTGCCCGTCAACGGTCGCGACCTTGGGGTCGGCGGAACGAAACTGTGCCTGACTTCGCAAATCGAGCGAAAACCCGTCAGCGCTCTGGCCCAGAACCTGGAGCGACTGCGGCTGCCGGACGTGATTGAGCGACACGGTCGCCGGCGCAATCAGGATGGGACCGGCCGCCACAGCGGCAACGGGAGTCGCGGCCGGGGGATTCTCGGCAGCCTGAATTGGCCGGGCGAACAGGGAACCTGTAAGGGCCACCCAACCTGCGGCAACCAGCACGGCAACCGCGCCGCGCACGATCAGGGCAATCGCGAAGCGGCGGACCAATGGCTGGCGGAATCGCGTCGAATCAAGCGGTGTGGACGTCATGTTTTTGAGCTTCATGGAACGACAGCCGGGATCTTCACGACAACTTGCAACTCCACATCGCGGCTCTTGACCCGCACATTCGGCTGCTTCGGATCGGGTGGAAGTGTTCCCGAAAGTTTAATGCCGTGGATTTCGCCAACGGGTTGATTGGCTGGCAAAATCAGGTTGATTGTGAATTCGGTGGCATCGGCTTTGACGTTGACGGCGTCGGCTCGTGCGCCGGGAGGGAGACCCGTCAATTGAACGGGAACGTCTCCCACCGCGCCGTCCAATCGTTCCACCGCTCCTTGGATCGCGACGGTCGCCCCTTGTTTGGAATCGAGTGCGGCTTCGATTCGTGGTTCTTTGAGGCGGATCGCGACCGGGAGTTTCACCGGGATGCGTCGGACCGGCGTGAATGCCGTCGCCAGGACCAGTCGCCGGTCCGCCGAGCGGAGTTCCGCCTGAATCGACAGGTCGTATCCCGTCGCGAATAATCCTGCGGGAACCACCAGATTCAACGTCCCCTCCAAGACATTGGCCGCGAGTTCGACCGGCTGTTCCTGTCGCAGCATTCTCCCCAGATCGGGTTGGCCATTTGTGAAGAGTGGCAACTGGCTGGTGAGCAATGTCAGTCGAACCAGCATGTCGCCCATCGGACGGGTGACTTTGACCGGCAACGGAAGTCGGACGGTCGGTGTGATCCCGACGGAATCCGGGATCCCGGGCCAATCGATCTGGAAGTCACTGGCTTTGTTCGTCGATGGGGCCACCGGAATCTCGGTCGCCAGCCAGGGCTGTAACCGGGCCATCGGATGCACACTGATCGCGACGGGGCGCTCGACGCCGCCGGTCGACGTTCCCCGCCACTGCGGACTGACCGGTCCCTCCCCTGTCGCGGTCCGTTCGAGTGTCACCAGCGTTCCCTCGGCACCGGCGGGGACGTGCGTGTTGTGCAGTCGGACTCCTGCGGGGAGTCCCGTGGCGGCGATTTCTATCGCGTCATTGTTGCCCCCCGAACGGTCTACCCACACGGGCATCACACTTCGCCCACCGACCGGCAGGATCACCCGCTGGGTCGGTGTGGAGAGACGGAAATCGCCCGACTTTTCTGTGGGAAGTTGTGGTTCGACAACAAGGCGATAAATGCCCCGCACCCCCTCGCGTCCCTGGGAATCGTGGATGCCGACAGTCAGCATTGTCATCGAATCGGGGACCACGAATTCCAGGATCGGATCGATCGTTCCGGGAGAGTCGTCCGCACGTGCCAGCAGATCGCCCTTGTCGTTTCGAATCACGAGTGCCGCGTCGAGCGGTGACCCAATCCGCTCGGCGAAGAGGTCAAATTTCAGTCGCGTGCGAGCGGTCACGGGAATGCGATAACGATCTTCTTCGCCGGCGCTCAGCAGACGACCGCAGACCCCGACCCGGCCAGCGGCCAAGGTCTGAAGCGGAATTGACTCAGCCCCCGTTGTTGTGGACGGCAGAGCCTGTTCGAGAAATTCCGGAAACGGGCTGATGGAGACAAACGGCCTCGGACCACTCGCCAGCGCCGGGGTCGGCCACGCGATGGGGAGCGGTCCGCTGGTTGCGGCCCCTTCAACATCGATCGCCGACGACGCATCACCCAGAATCTCAAGTCGCTGAGCGAGATTCGATCCGATCACGGGAGGATAGACCTGATCGACATACGACCAATTCCCGACTTTCAGCCGACAGTACCCTGGACCCGGTGTGCTGTATTCGACGTCGTGAACGGCAATGGTGTATTCACCGTCGGCGGGGAGTTTCGCGTCGATGCGTGCGTCGCCTGCCAGCGAAGGATTGGCCCACGCCCAGTGCAATTGTTTGCGACGGGCATCGTACAGATGGATGATCGGCCGGAGTTTGCTCCCAAGTCGCTGCGCCTCGACTTCGACAAGAATCCGCTCACCCGCTTTTCCCTGAAAGCGGGTTTCCACGACAGAGCTGCCATTGACGGAAAAATGCAGGGCGGCGGGCAGCGCGTCAATTTTTGGCGTTAGCAACCGCTGGGGCAACGTGTCGACACCAATCACAATCGGAGTGGTGATTCCGCCGTCGGTCACGACGCGCAGGTTGTAATAGCCCGGGACGACGTCGGTGGCGAGGGTGACGTCAAACGTGGCCCGTTGTGGCGTGGTCCCGGGCTTCAGATCGACCTGTGCCGGGAATGGCAGCAGCAGCCGGGGAGCCGCTCCGAAATCTTCGCCATCGACAACGAGCGTCGTCGTACCGCCGATCTGCATGCCGCGCAGATTGACATCGCGCAGCACCGGTTCGGCGGCGGACAGACGACTCGTTAAAAGGGCAATGAACGCGAGCGGTGCGACGACGAATCGCCGCAGTGAGTGGGGGGCGGTGTTCACGAAACTGCCTTGGAAAATCGGTTCATGCGCCGGTGAACAATTGACGGATCGGCTCCGCTTCGATCAGCCGAATGGGGCGTTCGCCCGGACCGGGAAGCATGGTGGTGTCGAGATTGATTCCCATGCCATGGTAAATTGACGCGAGAATCTGCGGCGGTTCGATGGGGTTGTTGACCGGTCGCGAGCCGGTCTTGTCGGTTGAGCCGATGACCTGTCCCCCGCGGATATTCCCCCCCACCAGGAAATTGGTCCAGGCGTTGGGGTAATGGTCGCGTCCGCCACGGGGATTGAGTTGCGGCGTTCTGCCGAACTCGCTGAGGACGGCGACCACCGTTTCCTCCAGCAGCCCCCGTTGACTGAGATCTTCGATCAGCGCCGTGAACGCCAGGTCAAATTGCGGGCAGAGATGACGTTCGTAGTCGAGGTAGGTGTTGTTGAGTCCGCCACCGTCGGCGTGCATGTCCCAGCAGGTGAGATTGAACACCGTTTCAAAGTGGTTGACCGTCACGTACCGGACTCCCCCTTCAATCATCCGGCGGGCCAGCAGACAGCTTTGGCCAAACGTGTTTCGGCCATACCGGTCGCGCACGCTGTCGGGTTCGGCTTTCAGATCGAACGCCGCCTTGGCCTTGGGGGACGTCAGCAGTCGAAACGCGCCGTTGTAGGCGCTGTCGTGCATCTGGCCGCTTTGCGATTCGGTCCGTTTTTGCAGGTTGTCGATCTGGCCGAGCAGTTTGCGTCGCGAGTCGAATCGGGCTCCCGACGGTCCCTGGGCGACCTCAAGGTCGGCGATTTTGAAGTCGGGCCGGGCCGGGTCGGAGTTCAGAAAGAACGGTTCGTGAGCGCTCCCCAGATAGGCGGCCGTCTGACCGTGCAGCGGCCCGGCCCCCGTGTTGCCGATCGGGCTGGGGAGGATGACATTGGCCGGCAGGTCGCTTTTCTGGCCGAACATCCGCGAGATCGCCGCCCCCATGTGGGGCTTGATGCTGTCGGCATTGAAGTCGTGCCCGGTCATCATCCACCGCTGGCCATTTTCATGGGTGGCCCCGGTTTTGTGATGCAGGCTGCGGATGAGGGCGACTTTGTCCATCATCCGCGCCATCAGCGGGAAATGTTCGCAGATCTCAATCCCCGGGACGTTGGTCTCGATCGGCCGGAACTTCCCCCGCACCTCGGCGGGCGCTTCCGGTTTCATGTCCCAGGTGTCGAGATGGCCGGGGGATCCGACCAGAAAGATCGTGATGCAGTTCCGAATGCGGGCCCGCTTTTCGTCGACCGCGCCGGCCGACTCGCGGTTTAATAAGGCGGGCAGCGTGAGACCGGCGAGTCCCGCCGAGCCTGCCTGTAGAAAACTGCGTCGCGTCACACCATGACAGACGGGAACTGGTTCATTGCCGAGATGAAGCATGAGTGCGGTTCCTGGTTCAGATTGTGTACGAGACTTTGTTGGAAACGTCGACGAACTTGCTGTTCACAAATTCGCCATCCGGCTTCTTGAGGTAGTCGACGTACTTCCACATCTGAAGCACGATTTCATACGTGCCCGGGGTGGCGTCGGAGTGTTCGTAACTCGAATCGAGGCGGGCGGCCGGCGTGGCGACGATCTGTCCGTCGCGGCGGATCTCCCATTGCAAGCGGAGTCCCCAATCATTGGTGACCTCCGTGCGCACGACCCGGCGTCCTTCCAGCCGAATGTCGGCGTGAGGCACCCCTTCGAACTTCTGATCCATGACGAAAACCTCGGCAATGAGTCGCAGACCGGATGCAGGCCCCGCCGAACTCGGGCAGGACCGAACGCATTCTGGACCACTTATATATCATCCGCCGGGACGCGAAGGCAGGGCAAAAACCGAAAAAACGATCGTCCATTCGATCATCGATTCGCGTTTGGGTGAGCCGGGCGCGAAAGTGAGCCGTTGAACGTCGATGAAGTCAGGAATTTGATTGAACATTCTATCGAACTGCGGGATAATCGAGTTCGACTCGCCCGTACCAGACGCAGGCTGGATTGTCGTTTTCCAGTACACCCAATGGGCAAACGGAGATCCGCTCGATGCGACGTGAAATGTTGATCGCGGTGCTACTGGTGGCTTGCATCGGGGTTTGCCAGTCGGGCTTGGCGGGAATGCCGGCACTGCTCCCATCGAACTGGACTGCCGACAACCCGCACGCTGCTGGAGTTTCTGGTCGGCAGGCGGTCGCCGGAAACGACGCGAGATGGCAGGCGATTTCATTCTTTGTCGTCTGTGTGCTGGTGTCGGCACAAGGGGTCATGTGGCTTTGGAACAGTCTGGGAAAGGAGTTCACATTTGTTCCAAAAATCGGTTACAGCCGGGCACTGATGCTGGTCGTTTTGTGGGGGGCGGCGTTTGTCGTCGTACTGACAATGATCTCCGGGGCGCGCGAACTGATGACTCCCGGAGCATGGAAGAAGCAGGGCTGGACGTACACGCTGGAGGAGACACCGTCCGTCCCGCTTATCGAGCGACGTCGCGAATCGCTGGAGCGTCTGCGGACGTCGCTCTGGCAATACGCCGCTCTGCACGCGGGGAAATTTCCCTCCGCTGAGGATCCGGCGGTTGATGCCGAACTCTGGAGCCCTCCCAATTGGCCCGGGGTGCGGTACTTGTATGTTGACGGGCAGTCCGCGGAGGCGGCGGGAAAGTTGCTGGCATGTGAGCCAGCGATCGAGGGGCCGGAACGGTTTGTGCTGCTGACCAATGGATTTCTGGGGACCATGCGCACTCCCGAAATCGAGCGACTCCTGAACGGGAGAGTGACGCCATGACAGAGTCGCAAGGACCAGCGGGCGCGGAATCACCAACTGCTATTGCCGACAATTCCACCGGGAATTCGGTGAACAGACTGGTTGCCATCGCAATCGCCTGGATTATCGGACTCACTTGCCTGTTCGGACTCTTGTGCGGGATTTCCGCATTTGAACAGCTCCTCCTCGGCTGGATTTACTTTCCTCTGACGGTGTTGCCGAGGGTGACAGGCGATTGGCCGTCCGTTCTCGTTGGCGTGCTGGCACTGGGCCTGTTTCTGGTCGTGCTGCATCGCACGTTGCGTTGGCTGTTGCGTCAAGGGGGCATGTTCAGTCCGAGCGAAAATCCACGCCGCTTGTGGCGAGCCACATTCGCTGTGGCCGGGATCTTTCTCCTGATGTTGGCCGCGGGAACCGCGATTGTCGGTGCGGTGCATCAGGCGACGTGGATCGCTACGGGACGAACCAGCCCCGCGGCGGGACAGCCCGTTCCGGAGCCGGTGTTTGGAGCGATTGCCAATTCCAAAGTGTCGATGCGCCGAAGCACGGTGAAATGGAAACTTCAGGAAATGGGGATTGCAGTTGAAGGTTATGAGGAATCGTACCGTCAACTGCCACCCGGCGGAACAATGGATGATCAGGGGCGGCTGTATCACGGCTGGGCCACATACCTCAGCGGATTTCTCGGGTTTTCCCGACAGGGAATCCACTTTTCGATACCGTGGAACGAGGCCCCGAACGATCGCCTCTATCAATGCCAGTTGGAAGTGTTCGTCAACCCTCAAGTCGAGGAGATCTTCGATCGCGAGGGTTTTGGACTCAGTCATTTCGCGGGCAACCTTCAGGTATTGAGGCTTGCCCGCCTCCCCATACCACGCGACGCCCCGTTCTCCGATTTCATCGAAACGGCCAGATCGTCTCCAGATGCTCACCGACGGAATTTGCCGTTACGCATTTCGGAGATCACCGACGGGGCGGCAAACACGTTGTTGATCGGAGAATCGCGCGGCCGGTTCCGACCGTGGGGAGATCCGGCCAACCTCCGCGACCCGGCACTGGGAAACGGCCGGTCCCTGGAAGGCTTTGGCAGCCCGAGCGACCGCTCGGCCGCGCTGTATCTGATGTGCGACGGTTCGGTGCGACCCATCGGCTATGAGATCGACCCCAAAGTGTTTGCTGCTTTGGGAACGCCGGCCCGCGGCGAATCGGAATCGCCGGGGAACGAGTCTCATATTTCGACGATTGAAACGGACGAGTCGTCGACCGCGGTGAAGGGGTCGGACTTCGATGGGGCGGAAACAGGCGACTCACGCGAAGTCGGCGGCATCAAACTCCGCTGGTGTCCGCCCGGTCGATTTCTCATGGGAAGTCCGCAAAATGAACCCGAACGACGCCCCGGCGAGGATCAGGTCGAAGTGACGCTGACGAATGGCTTCTGGATGGCCCAGTACGAAACGACCCAGGGAGAATGGAAACGCGTTGTTGGAGAATTGCCGGGCGAACTCACGGACCAGTTGCCCGCCGGGGAGGACTATCCCGTGGGAAACGTCAACTTTTCTGAAGCGGAAGCGTTTTGTCAGAAGCTCACCGAAACGAGCCGCAAATCGGGTGAACTCCCGACCGGATGGGAATTTCGACTCCCGACCGAAGCCCAATGGGAGTATGCGTGCCGCGCGGGGACGACGACGGCAACCTCATTTGGCGACAAAATCAGCAGTCATCAGGCCAATTTTCAAGGGAAGCCGTACAACGGCGGCGAAGTCGGGCCGGCGCTCAAAATGGCGGCCAAGGTCGGCGGCTATCCCGCGAATCCGTGGGGGTTGCACGATCTGCATGGAAACACCTGTGAGTGGTGCCGCGATTGGTACCATGCCAAGCTCCCTGGAGGAACGGACCCCGACTTGCATTTGGCCAAGTCCACTGCACTGAAGAACCAGACCGGGGACTATTCGCGCGTGCGGCGGGGAGGAACCTGGACCGACGACGGTTGGCCCAACCGGTCGGCATTCCGCCAACGTTTCGAGCCTGATCGCCGCTACGACCACATCGGGTTTCGAGTTGTAGTCGTTCGGCTGAAACGGGACCGGTAACGTCACTGGGATCGACGGACAATGAACGACGACTACGAGACAAGAATCCAAAGTCTTCGAGAATGGCTGAAGAGTCGACACGAATCTTTGGAACTGAAGTCGATCGCGACGCAGGCCATGGACGCGTTTGACGATCTGGTTCACGATCGGGGAGATCACGGTGTCGCATTGGACCGTTTGGCCGCCGCCGCCGGGCATTCCCGAATGGTGGTTTGGGATCTGGGACTGTCACTCTTGGCGCGACTCGCGGAAGACTCCGAGCCGGCACGCGATCGGATCTGGGAACTCGCCCGGAGTCGCACCGCCGAATGCCGACGTCGGTCAGTGCAGTACCTGACCGACGGCTACCCCCGGGAGTTTTGCGTGAAGCTCCTCGGACAGCTTCTGGTGGATCGGAGCGCTATCGTCCGGGAGTTCGCCGCGGGGCGATGTTGTCAACTGGTCATCCGGGAACATCTCCCCGCGATCGCATCCGCGCTGGAATCAGAAAAAAATCTGACAACGCGGTCCGGCATGCAACTCTCTTACTTCCTTCTTCGGGACAATTTCTTCGAATACGAGAACGACAACGGTTACAACATCGTCTTGAATTTCCCGGAAAAATTCCCTGCGTTTTGGCTCTGGCCTGGTCAAGTCACACGTGAGCAGGTTGCGAGCGTGGGGCCTGAAGCGTTTCGCCAACGGACGCGAGCGGAATTAGAATCCCGCGGTGTGGCGTCCGGTCGCCCCTGGCGATGGAGCAAGGATCGAGAGGAACCAGGCGGTGCGTCGCCTTGACCGGAATGCGAAACCCCCAGCGGGGAACGCTCACTCGCCTTCGTTCCCAAACACTGGGCGAGTTTACGGCGTTTCAACAGATCCGCGGCAGCATCCCCCCCTGCGGCTCATCCAGTGGCCGTTCAATTCCCAGCAGCCCCCGCACCGTGACCGTCGCGATGCCACGCGAAACCACCGTACCGATACGGGTCGCTCCCGCTGAGTTAGCGACGGCTCTCATCGCCGCGAGCGCGCTCTCCGCGAAGTCGGCGGGCACCGCAGCCACCAGCGTGCCTTCATTCGCCAGAAATAGCGGGTCCAATCCCAGCAGTTCGCACGCCCCACGAACTTCAGAAGTTGTGGGCAACAGTCGCTCTTCCAGTATCAGCGAGTGGTCAGACGCCTCGGCCCATTCATGACAAACAGCGGCAACACCACCGCGTGTCGCGTCCCGAGCCGCCCGAATGGTGACTCCTCCTGCGCGCAGCGCCTCCATCACATCGATCAGTGGACCGCAGTCGCTGGTGGGAGCCGGCTCGAAGCCCAAATTCTCCCGCGCCGCCAGAATTGCCAGACCGTGCCGACCGCTCGGTCCCGACACCAGCAACACATCCCCAGGTTCCAGCGACTTGGGGCCGGCGGGAATCGGTTCGATCAGATCCCCGATTCCCGACGTGTTCACAAACAACCCGTCCGCCGCTCCGCGCGGCACCACTTTGGTATCCCCAGCTACAATCTCGACGTTGGCCAGACTCGCCGCCCGGGCGACGCTGTCGAGAACACGATCGAGAATTTCGAGGGACAACCCCTCTTCAATGATGAGTGACAACGTCATCCAACGCGGCACCGCCCCGCTTACCGCCAGGTCGTTCACCGTCCCGTAGACGGCGAGTTCGCCGATATCGCCTCCTGGAAAAAATAGCGGCGTCACCACAAAGCTGTCGGTTGTATACGCGATCAAACCGTCTGGACGTGACAACTGCGCCGCATCGGCCAGCCTTGCAAGAATCCCCGCTGTGCGAAGGGGACTCGCGTCCCGATTCGAGCCGGCTAATCGGTTCACAATCCGTTCCTGAACCAGCCGCCGCATCTGCCTCCCCCCTTCCCCATGGGCGAGAGTGATTTGCGACGCTCCGGCCGTCAACGGTGTCGGACAGGACAAGACGAACGGTGGAACCGAACGGTCGGTGGAATCGGCCATCACAAGCCCCCGTGTTTCGATTCCGCTTCCGTCCGGGATTCTCGCCCCGTAGGTTGTCGCGCGTAGCGGTAATACGCCGCGCAGGCTCCTTCACTGGAGACCATGGGGGCACCCATGGGAGTCTCGGGAGTACACCCGATTCCAAACTGGGCGCACTCAGGGGGACGAATCCGACCCGAAAGAACATCACCGCTGCGACAGTCATGTTGCCCGCCCACAAAATCTGCGAATTCCCCGAATTTCGTCGTCGCGTCAAATCGGCTCCACTCGGGCTTCAAAACCAGACCTCCACGCGGAATCACTCCCAATCCCCGCCACGGACGATCCGCGATCTCGTACACCTGTTCAATCAGTTGACGCGCCGTCTCGTTGCCCGCCGACCGGACGCTGCGTTCGTACTGATTCACAACGATATTCGAGTCCACCTCCAGCAGTCGCACGCACTCGTGAATCCCTTCCAGGAGATCGACCGGTTCAAATCCGGTCACCACGACCGGCATGTTGTAGCGTGCCGCGAACTCGTCGTACGTCTCGAAACCAGCCACGGTGCAGACATGCCCGGCGGCGAGAAATCCATTGACTCGGCACGCCGGGTCACTCGCGATCACCTCCATCGCCGGCTGCACGCGAACATGTGCCGTCAGCACACTGAAATTCGTGAGTCCCAATCGATCGGCCTGCAACACCGCCAACGCCGTTGTCGGCACGGTCGTTTCAAAACCAACCGCGAAGAACACAACCTCTTCAGTGGGATTCTGCTTCGCCAACTCGACGGCGTCGAGGGGCGAGTAGACCAGCCGTACACGCCCCCCCTGCCCTTTCGCGTGCAGCAACGATCCC
>JAPLOC010001059.1:13341-16053 GCA_026692825.1 Planctomycetota bacterium
TGTGACACAGACCGGGCAACCGGGGCCATGCAGCAATTCGACAACGCCGGTCAGCTCGGACTCGATCCCATGACGCAACAGACTGTGCGTCTGGCCGCCACAGACCTCCATGATGGCCCACGGGCGTGTTGCCGTATGACGAATGCGGTCGAGGATTCCCCGTGCCAGAGCCGGATCACGGAATTCGTCCAGGTATTTCATGGAACCGACGGACCGCCGCCCCAATTCCCGTGGAGTTCTTCACGCAACTCATCGCGCGGGTCGGTGCCAAACGCGTCGAGTTCGGCGAGCGTCTGTCGCGCCGCCGCCTCGTCCACCCGGCTGATGGCGACCCCCGCATGGACGATGACATAGTCCCCCTCGTTCGCCTCCAGCACACAGGCCATGTGGCAGATCCGACGGATGCCGTCAAATTCCACCTCGGCCCGCGCAAAGAGCGGGTCGCGATCAATCCATCGCACGAGTCGACCAGGGAGAGCGAGGCACATGAATTCGGGAAGTTTTTGTGGAGAAACGTGCGACGAGTACGCACAGAATCATACCCCGTTACCACGCGTCGGTCACCAGCACGAGTCGCCGCTTAATGACTGTCCCAATGGGCTTGCCGTTTTTCCTGGAACGCACGCAGACCTTCGCGAGCGTCGGACGTCGTTCGGGCTCTCCCCGAGACCAGCGCCGCTTCGTTGAGCTGTTCCTGGAGTTTTTTCGCGGAACAGCGGTGCAGAAACCGCTTCGTCTGTCGAAGAATCAATGGCGCACCGCGCGTTACCGAATGACACAAGTCGGTGACGGCTTGGCCCAATTCGGTCGGGGCCACCACGCGATGAACCAGTCCCCAGTGCCGCGCGTCCTCGGCGGTCCACGATTCTCCCGACAGCAGCAAATGCGCGGCGGCGCTCGCCCCGACGCGGTGGAATAACATCGGAGTCACAATCGCCGACGAGATCCCGCGCTGTGGCTCGGGCAATGCGAACTTCGCGGCAGTCGTCGCAACTGCCAAATCGCAGGCGGCGACGAGCCCGACTCCTCCGGCGACGGCCGGACCGGCGACGACGGCCACCGTTGGCAGAGGAAACTCGAACAGTTCACCCACGACATTCCGGAACAACTGCGCGTCGTTCAGCCAGACCTCTTCCGCATCAATCAGCGACGCGGTCTCTTCCATCTCGGCCAGATCCATCCCCGCGCAAAACACCGGCCCCTCGGCTTCGATGATCAACACCGTGAGCGATTCATCGTCCGCGGCAGAGCGCAGTGACCGCAGGACGAATTCCAGCATGTCGCGGGTGAGCGCATTTCTGCGTGAAGAACGTGTCAACCGCAGCCGGGCGATGCCCGATTCCACTTCGTAGACGACAGGTGTGTTCATGATGCGGAACTTGCGACGGAACGCAACATTTGGTTGAGATGGGCAGGCTTGGGAATCGACATATCCAAGATCGCCGAGGCGAGCGCCTTTCCCTGGCAGTCGGTACGGGACGAAAGACTTGCCCCCCCCGCCAAAACATCACGCACCAGAAAGTTCAGCGCTCGGATCCCGGGCATCTCGTAACGTTCCACCCCGCGCGGTCGCAATGGCAACAAAAACTGAGCGACTTTCGCCTCTGTGAGCCAACGACACAAAAACGCATACCCCTCGGGGGTCCAGGCGATCACACCGATATTGGCGTGATTCCCCTTGTCCCCCGAACGGGCGTGGGCGATGTCATTCAGGCGAATCGATTCCATGTGAGGAATCATCTCCAGAATCCGAAGTTTACTTGAGCTTGTCTTTCAAAAAGGCGACCGCGTCGGCCAGTCCTTGAGCGATGTTCTCGGGCTTCTTGCCACCGGCCTGGGCGAGATCGGGGCGACCTCCGCCACCACCACCGACAGGCTTCGCAGCCACCTTCACCCAGTCGACAGCGGTCACTCCCCGCTCGATCAGCTCTTTACCGACCGCCGCGACGAGCAACACCTTGCCTTCTCCTCCCGCGACCAGCAGGACCGCCAAGGGGGAAGCCTTACGGCGTAACTGGTCAATCTGGGCGCGCATCGAGTCCGCATCCCAATCGTCGCACCGGTGAGTGATCACCTTCACCCCGCCGATTTCGACAGCACTCGCGACCAGATCGTCAACCTGCCCGGCCGCCGCCTGTGTGGTCCACTTGGACAGTTCGCGTTTCAGCGTCTTGACTTCCTCCATCAGCGATTCCACCCGCTGGGGCAAATCGTCGACCCGGGTCGCCTTCACAAGCTGGGCGAGTTGGAGCAACAGCGACTCGTCAGCGCGCGTCTTCTGCAGTGCCTTGACCCCGGTGAGGGCGGTGATTCGCCGGGTTCCCGCCGACACCGACTCCTCGCTGACGATCTTACACAGCCCGACCTGTCCGGTATTGGACAGATGGGGGCCCCCACACAGCTCGCGACTGAAATCTCCCATCGTGACGACGCGCACTTCGTCGGCGTATTTCTCGCCAAACAACGCCGTCGCCCCCGACTTCTTCGCCTCGTCCAGGTTCATGACCTTGGTGGTCACAGTGGCCCCTTCGGCGATTCGCGCGTTGACTTCTCGTTCAATCGCGTCCAGCGTCTCGCGGGGAATCGCTCTGGGTTGCGTGAAGTCGAACCGCAGGTTGTCGCTCTCGACGCGTGAACCACGCTGCGTCGCGTGGCTTCCCAGCTCTTTCTGTAACGCGTGATGCAGAAGGTGGGTCGCCGAGTGCGCCCGAC
>JAPLOC010001059.1:16062-18323 GCA_026692825.1 Planctomycetota bacterium
TTCCCGCACGCCGCTCGCCGTCGACTTTGGCGGTCAACTTCATGCCTGGCCGCAACACACCGCGACGCAAATGGCCAATGTGGACAAAAAAACCGGCCTGCCGCTGCGTGTCCAGAACCTGGAACTGACACTCCGGCGACTCCAGAATTCCCATGTCCCCCACCTGCCCCCCCGCCTCACCGTAAAACGGAGTGCGATCGAGAACGACCACGACAGGATGCTCGTGACCGACTTCGTGCAACTGATCGACCAGCCGATCTTCAGCGACCACGCCAATCACTTCTCCCTGCGCTTCGGTCACGTCATAGCCGAGAAACGTCGTGGGTGAACACGCTTCGCGCAGCGTGTCGAGCGGACCCGCCTTCATCACCGAGTCGGCGAACGCTCCGCTTCCGCTGATCTCCTGGTGCAGCTTCATCCGAGTCCGGTAACCGCCCCGATCGACCCGCAAGTTGTGCTGGGCGGCGAACGCCTCGGTCAGTTCAATCAGAAACCCGTCGGTTTGATGCAGATCAAACGCGTCGTCACCAGAAATGAGATCGCTGTTCTGGCTGCGCGCCGTCTCAACGCATTTTTCCAGCTTCCGGTAGCCGCGATCAATCGTCCCGAGGAATTGCTCCTCCTCGGCCCGAATCGTCATCTGAACCCGCCCGACAGTTTCGGCGAGATCGGGGTATCCAACGCTCATCGCGGTCGCGACGGACGGAACCAGCTTGTACAGGAACGGGGCCCGCTGCCCCAACAGGTAGCCTTCCAGAACAGCGCGACGCAGCAACTGCCGCACGACATAACCTTGCTTCTCGTTCCCCGGGCCGCACTCTTCGTGAATGCTGAAGGTGACCGCGCGGACATGGTCGGCAATCCGCCGCAGCGGCCGACCATGCGGGGCGGCGTAGCTGTAGTCTCGACCGACAATCTCGCCAGCGGCGACGCACAAAGGTCGCAGCAGGTCGTTCTCGAAATTGCTGTCGACTCCCTGGAGAACGGCGGCGGTCCGCTCGAGTCCCATTCCGGTGTCGATATTGTTCTTGGGAAGTGGCCGAAGGTTGTCGGGAGGGTTTCCCACACGATTGAATTGCGTGAACACCAGGTTCCAGATTTCGACGCTGCTCTTGGCGTGCGGGGCCTGGTAATAAATCTCGCTGCACGGTCCGCAGACTCCGTCGGGACCGTTCGACGGGGCGCTCGCTGGCCAGAAGTTCTCGCTCTCCCCTTCCCTGCGGATCTGCGAGGCGGGAACCCCCACTTCGTCGTGCCAAATGTTGTACGCTTCGTCGTCATCAAGATAGACGGTGTATTGCAGGCGATCTTTCGCCAGCCCCAGCCACTTCGGCGACGTCAAAAACTCAAACGCCCAGTGGATCGCTTCCTTCTTGAAGTAGTCGCCAAACGAGAAGTTGCCGAGCATTTCGAAGAACGCGTGATGGTACGCCGTCACCCCCACGTTCTCGATATCGCCGGTCCGCAGACACTTCTGGCAGGTGGTCGCGCGGGTGAACTCCAGTTTCCCGATTCCCAGGAATTGGTTCTTGAACTGATTCATTCCCGCAGGGGTGAACAACACCGTCGGATCCCAGCGCGGGACGAGAACGTCGCTCGGTTTCCGGACGCAGCCCTTGGACTCAAAAAAAGAAAGGTACTTCTCGCGCAGTTCGTCGGTCTTCATCGATCCTGAATCCGTGGCAGCCGCGCGGAAGGCGCGGGCTATTTTCCTGTGAACGGTTGGGGCCGGATTCTAGTCTTCCCGGCGTGGCATGAGAAGCACACTTTGTGCCGGTATCGTGAATTCACCGTGCCGGAACGGTGATCTCGCGGGACACCCCGCGACCGGTGGACTCTGACCAGACCTGAAGCTGCACCGGCCCATCCAGGCCGCGAACAGCGGCCAGAAATTCCTGAGGATTCTTCACTGCCGCTCCAGCGACATGCGTGATGTGGTCCTCCTTTTGGAGTTTCGCCCGTTCGGTGGGGCTGTCGGGCCGCACATCCCGCACCAGAATCGATTCAAACAACTGTTTCTTCTGTTTGATACGCTCGAACGCCCGCCAACGGGCCGACGAATAGTCAAACGTCATTCCGCGCCACGGCTCCCAGGTCGAACGAGTCGCGATCACCCCCTCTTCGTCGATCACCGGCCATTTTCCCAAAGTGATTTCCCTCTTCAACTCACGCTGTTCGTTGGGACGAAATACATCAACCTGGACTTTCGCCATCGGACCGGCCAAACCAATCACCCGCATCAAATCAGTCCGTGACAATAT
>JAPLOC010001060.1 GCA_026692825.1 Planctomycetota bacterium
GCAAACAGGATTCCAGGCCCAAAGCCTGGGCGGTAGGACGCGTCCAGTCATCATTGCCAAACGGCCGACCACGCGGCACCGAATGACGCAATCGCTACAAGTCGCCGCTCGAGAGCAGTTCGTTGACACGCTCCCTCCACGCCGCATCACGCGGCGGCGACGTGCCACGCCAGAGCAGCCGGTCATCAGCGGACAACCAGCCAGGCAGGCTCGACCAGTTCCAATGCTCGGGAAACCCGACGCTGGGAGTCGTTCATCGCCGCCACAAAGGCGTCGGAGTCCGCCGGCTTGTGGAACACCGTCTCGCGGCGGTTCCCGCGATTCAAAACGTGATAGATCATCTCGCCAACAGCGACCCGAGCGGTCCGTGGCCTCCTCGCAGGGTGGCCGACGCAAGTCTCCAAGTCAAGAACGCGCAATGTCCCCCCTTTTTTTCCCCGGGCAGTATCCGAGCCCGCATCGACGCGTCATGCCAGTGGTACCGCAGGCAGAAATCATTCTGTGACACCCGCGCCTCACTTTGAAAGGGGGGCTACCACTGGCGAAAGCGGCCCCCGGGACCACAACGCGCCGAAACCTTGGGTGGCCCACCTTTTCCTTCAACTGGAACAGGAAATTGGTTCGATTGAAGTGATTGATGCCTGCGGAAACTGGAGTGTCCGGATCGCGCTGTCTGGATTCGTCGCGGGTTCAAGGTGGCAGATCTGGTGAGAGTCGAGTGGTCAAATCGCCTCTCAGAGGCAGGATTCGAATTCGGGACTTTCCGTCGTCGATGATTAGCAGCGAACCGGATTCGAGGGACAACTGGTATCGATGAAGCACTGAAATCACCTGAAGGCCGATTGATTCGGGAAGCGAATCGTGAGTTCGAAGCAGCACGACGCTGGGAGCGTTCGCGTTGGTTGCGGCAAGAATCGCGCCGAAATCAAGGTCTTGAGTCAACACAATCCGTCCCTCGGTGAGCGCCCAAGTCAGAATCTCTTCGTCCAGGGCGGTTGCCTGACCGACTGTAGACCAGTGAATCGCGTCCCAGCCCTCCGCAGTCAATGCCTCACACCATTCCGGCGTCAGATTCATATCCACGACGAATGTCATGGTGTCGCCAGCGGCAGGTCCACTTCTTCAGATCGCCACGCCGCATAGGCTAACGCCTGCCGAATGTCCTCTTCTTCCAGGTAGGGATATGCCTGCAGGATTCGGTCGTTTGAATGCCCGCTGGCGACCAACCCGACAATCATTCCGACCGTCACTCGCATCCCACGCAAACAGGGCTTGCCACCCATCCGCCGCTGGTCGAAGGTGATTCTGTCGAGTGCAATCATGCGAAGCTTCCGGGCGAATTGGGTACAAGCGTCCAAGGGTTGGAAGAACGATCAATATACCCCGCGACGAAAGCAAACAACAGAATTGAAGACTATGCCGCAGAGTTTTTTGCCGCTTTTTCTGAAAGCACAATACGGGTCGGGTATCACTTCTGGGGCGTGCAGGTACTCCAGGGCTTTCACGGCCGATTCCGCCGGGCGGCGGGAAAACCGACGACAATGGCGCAGGAATCCGACCGTTCGGGGATGACGGTGGATCCAGGGGATCGGAGCGAGTCGGTAAGTTTTTGGGACAGATTCCGCCCGAGGTCGGCGTGGCAAAGGTTGAATCCGAACTGTTCTTTCACGTCGATTCCCGGGACACAAAACGGGGACATTGTGAGTTTCAAGACTTCTTCGGTCTTCCTGGCGGTCGCAAACAGGATTCCAGGCCCAAAGCCTGGGCGGTAGGGCGCGTCCAGTCGTCGTTGTCGAATGGCCGACCACGCGGCCCCGAATGACGCAATCGCTGCAAGTCGCCGCTCGAGAGCGGTTCGTTGACACGCTCCCACCACGCCGCATCACGCGGTGCCGGCGTGCCACGCCAGAGCAGCCGGTCATCAGCGGACAACC
>JAPLOC010001061.1 GCA_026692825.1 Planctomycetota bacterium
ACGGGAACCCACCGACGGAGAGCCTTCCGGTACTCCCGTCTCTGTGACCGCGCACAAACCCGATTCCACCACTGCCGCCGATGTGGTGGTCGCGCACCAGGGACCGGCTCCGAAAGTGCGTCCCGAGGCCACCAATGCGGCCGTCGCGAAAGTGTCGGGGCGATCTCCCCAGCGTCGCAAGGTTGTCCTCGTCTCCTCCGAAGAAGGAGGGTCGGTCGAGCCAGTGACGGAGGCCGCAAACTCCACCCCCGATCGACTTCGGGCGGACCGCCTGCTCGCACGAGCCAAACACAATTTGGAACAAGGTTATCGGGACGAAGCACTCCGCCTGGCACAGATCGCGGAGCGCTTGGAACTTTCGCAGCGGGTGGCTTACGAATCCGACGAGGAACGGCCTTCGCAGTTTCTGATGCGGCTGCGGGGTGATTCGCCGAGCCGTTCCGAGACGCGTGTGACTCCGTCGACAGCGGCTACAGCGGCGACAAAACAGCATCCGGATCCCTCGTCACGCACAACAACGGCAGACTCCGCGACAACGGCTGCTATTCCTCCCTCCGAACAGGAAGCGAACCCGTCCGCGACACCAACATCCCAACAGGCCGCGTGGCGTCCGGCAGAAGTCGCCGCGGACTCGGGAGCGATCGAAGTCGAGATTCCCGCATTGACCAGCGAAGAACTCGAATCGATTGGTGCGACCTCCAAACGATTCGTTCGGGCCGCACATCGTCGGAACCTCGCCCGACACTCTCCCAAGATGGCGGATCGTCCCCCTTCGCCGGTTGTCACCGATCCGATCACAGACGGGGAGCCGGTTCCTGGAGCGCCGGAGCCCGAAGCCGATTCGAATGACGCCGACTCGATTCCAACGAATGCGCTCGCGGAAGATCTACCTGCCGACCCCTTGGATCAGGAACTGTCCGAGTTGCCTGTCGTCCAGCAGGCGGATGCCCCTCCCGCCCCAAGTGTTCCGGGCTACTGGACCTGGAATCGCGTCTCGCTGGCGGGGTTGGCGTCTGGACTCACCGGCTTGTTGCTGTTGTGGATCTGGCGCGAACTTGAGCGCTGGCACTATCGCCTCACTCGGCCGGCCTGATGTTGTATGAGAATTGTCCATATCATCACCCGTCTGATTCTGGGGGGAGCCCAGGAAAACACGCTGCTTTCGGTGGAGGGGCAACAGGACGACTGGGGTGACGCCGTCACTCTGATCACTGGGCCCGCGCTGGGACCGGAAGGGAGTCTGTTGGACCGAGCCACAGCCGGCGGACGCGACGTTCGCGTGTTGCCCGAAATGCGGCGGGAGATTCACCCGGGGCGCGACTGGAAAAGCTATCAGACTCTCCGCCGGTGGCTTCACGATCTGAACCCGGAAATTGTCCACACCCACAGCTCCAAAGCGGGCGTGCTGGGGCGGGCGGCCGCCTGGAGTGTGGGAATCCCGGTGGTCCACACAATCCACGGTTCGCCGTTTCACGCGTACCAGTCGCGAGTCGCCTACCAGTTGTATCGAGGACTCGAGCGCTGGGCGGCGCGGCGGTGCGATCGACTGGTCAGTGTCTGCGACGCGATGACCGATCAGTATGTCGCCGCCGGTGTGGCCCCTCGAGAGAAATTCGAAACGGTCTACAGTGGAATGGAGGTCGAACCGTTTTTGAATCCGCCGCGACCCCGCGACGTCGTTCGTCAGGAACTCCACTTCGCGCCGACAGACGTGGTTGTCGCCAAGATCGCGCGGCTGTTTGAATTGAAGGGGCATGCCGACGTCATCGCGGCGGCCCGCACTGTGGGGCCGGCGGATCGAAACGTCAAATTCCTGTTCATTGGTGACGGTCTGCTGCATTCGGAGCTCGAACGCGAAATCGCCAGCGCGGGCCTCGCCGACCGCTTTGTCTTCACCGGACTGGTCCCGCCGCAACGCGTCCCCGAATTGCTCGGCGCGTCGGACATGGTGGTTCATGCCAGTCTCAGGGAAGGACTCGCCCGCGTGTTGCCGCAGGGATTGATCGCAGGCAAACCGGTGATCAGTTATGACGTCGATGGAGCCCGCGAAGTGGTGATCACTGGGGAAACCGGGTTTCTGCTCCCGCCACGCGATATTCCCGGCATGGCTCAGGCGATCTTGCGATTGTCGGGTGACCCTGCGCTGCGGGCAAGACTGGGGGAAACGGGGCGCGCCCGATTTACCGAGCAGTTCCGGCATCAGACCATGACCCGGCGATTGCGCGAGGTTTATGAGCGCGTGCTGGCCGACCGAAGACTGGCGGTTACGCGGAACGGGGGTTGAACGGCGTGGTTTCGATGGACGCGGTAGAATCGATTCTGTCCAGATCGATTCCAATCTGGGACCGGCAGGCAGGAAGATTCACATGCCTGCCGGTAGTCGACGGAGGATGAAGGGAAGGCGGGGACAAGGCCCCGCACTCCAGGGGAGACACCTTTAGAACAACCGTCCTTGTCGGTCTCCGCTATCGGGATCGGGTGGTCGCATTCCCAGGTGCAAAAACGCTTCGGCGGTCGCCATGCGGCCCCGCGGCGTTCGCAGTAGTAGGCCACACCGCAAAAGAAACGGTTCGACTTCATCTTCCAGCGTGTCTGGAGAGAGGTTCATGCTATGTGCGATCGCCTGTGCCCCGGCGGGGCCGCCGCCGAAGACGCGGATCAGAGTTTCGAGATACCGCCGGTCCTGCCGATCCAGCCCCAGCAGGTCGACTTCCCGCCGCGCGAGCGCCTCGTTCGCCAGGGCGGTCGTGATTTCACCATCGGCTTCACTGTCGACGAAATCGCGTGTCCAGCGCAGCAGGTTGTTCGCGATACGTGGCGTCCCCCGGCTCCGTTTCGCGATTTCGTGCGAGGCGTCGTCACTGATCGTTGTGTGCAGCTTGCGGGCGTTCCGCCGCACGATGTCGCCCAATTCGTCGATCGTATAAAAGTCGAGATGTTCGCGATGGACGAACCGGTCGCGCAAAGGCGCGGTCAGCATTCCCGAACGGGTCGTCGCCCCAATGACCGTGAATTGCTTGAGCCGCATGTTGATTGTGCGGGCGTTCAAGCCCTCTCCCAGCGAAATGTCGACCCGAAAATCCTCCATCACCGGGTAAATGAACTCTTCCACAGTGTGCGGGAGCCGATGGATCTCGTCGATGAACAGGACCGAACCGTAACTGGCGTTCGTGAGATACGGCAGCAGGTCTTTGGGGGCCGACAGCACGGGGCCGGATGTGATCTGGCATTCGGTCCCCAGCTCGCGCGGGAGGACGGTGGCGAAGGTGGTCTTTCCTAACCCGGGGGGGCCATCCAGCAACAGATGCCCCAGCGGTTCTTTCCGCTTCCGCGCGGCGTTCAGCATGATCCGCAACCGCGAGACCACGGCTCCCTGCCCGACGATGTCTTCCAGTCGCTGGGGGCGCAGTTCCTCGTCCAACCGATCCTGGTCGTCGTCTCCCCCCGTCGGGCCAAACGGCGTTTTGCGCGGCGGGTCGGGCGGACCTTCCTCGGAACCGCGGATGACCGGTTGGCGAACCATCAGGAACTCAACTCCAGAAAAGAAACTGCGAGGAATCTTGTCGAATCACGTGACAATTGTGGTTGAATCGGCGCGGGTAGGGCCAATCTCACAAAGGACGACCGCAGGAGTATATCGACATTCGGCCGCGTAGTCATTCGTCCACGTGCCACGGTTCCCTGCCGAATGGCTGCGTTGATCCCTTTGGGTCTGTCGATCGAGCGCGACGAAAGCTTCTCATTGCGGGAGAGCGTCAGTCCGGCGCACTGCAAATTCCGAGCGGATTCCGATACCCTTCGGAGACAATTCCGGTTTCACTTCCCACATCTGGAGAATCGTTCATGTCGCGTACTTTGAAAGTGCTGTTCGCCGTCGCCGTTTGCGCGGTCGGATGCGTGGTTTCCTTCTCGGCTGGAAAATCGGTGGGAGCCGACGAAGCAAAAGAGCCCCGGCTGTACGAATTGCGGATTTATACGACTCACCCTGGCCGACTCGACGCGCTGCACGCCCGGTTCCGCGATCACACGACGAAGCTGTTCGAAAAGCACGGCATGAAGAACCACATGTACTGGGTTCCGACCGACAAAGACACGAAAGACAACACGCTGATCTACGTGGTGTCCCACAAGAACCGTGAAGCGGCTGACAAATCTTGGGCCGCGTTCATCGCCGACCCCGATTGGAAAAAGGTCCAGGAAGCCTCGGAGAAAGATGGCAAGATCGTCTCGAAGGTCGAGCGGCACTACATGACACTGGTTGACTACTCGCCAGAAAAGTAACCCGTGTTGACGGTCCGGCTCCCACTCTTGGGGGTGAGCCTGAAATGATCTGACAGCCACAGTCCCTGGCATGGGGGCTGTGGCTCTCTTTTTCAACGGCCCGCCAAGCCCTCCCAAATCGGGTCGCTACGGCTTCTTCGCATCCGCCGGCGGGGGTTCTGGATAAACACACACCAGCGAGTGGGTCGCCTCGTCATATTTGTACTGCCCCTTGTAAGGCAGCACTGGCAGCTTGATGTTGTTTTCTTTGATGATGCGTTCCATGAACTCGGCGTAGTCCTTCGGATAGCGTCCCTCAGTCGCATGGAAGATTTCTACCGCATGCTCCACGTGACTGATCATCAGTTTTTCAACCATTGGCCCGTAGGCAGCCAAGGGGGCGGTCACCGGATCGGTCGCGAGGATTTTCTGGTCGCTGACTTTCTGGTGCGCGTCTTTGTCGAATTGGCCGATGTCCTGAGTCGTCTTGCCAAAGATCCCCTTCTTGTCCTCGGCCTTCGGCGGCTCGGCAGGTTTGGGCTTGGGGTCATCCCACATGCAGCCAGCGGTTGCCGCCAGACTCAAGAACGCGACCATGACGACGGAATGACGCATGAACACTGCTTTCCAGTTCGCGAAGTGAGAAGCCGGCGCACCCGGAATCAACCGATTTGGGCACGTCGTGGGAGTTGAATCCCGGATTCAGTGTACCCTCACGGCAAATTGCCAACAACAACGACGGCGTGCGGTATACCGTTCGGCTATACTTCCTGCGCCCGAGCGCAGTGAGTATTCGATCGGAGCCTGAAGCCCCCGTTGTTCTCCCCAATGTCCAGCAACTCCCCCGACGCATCGCAACCGACCTCCTCCGGAGAGTTCGAGTTCACCGATCCTGAACGGTACGACGATGTCGACCGGAAGCACCGTCGGCTCGCGGAACTGCTGGTGGCGAAACGGCTCGACGCCTGGTTGTTGCAGACACCGGCGAATTTCAGTTGGCTCACGTCGGGGGCCCCCTGCCCGCAATCGAACCCGGGACAGTCAACAGCCGCCTTGTTTCTGACGGCCGACGCCCGGGTCGTGGCGGCGAATAACATCGACGCATCGTTTCTCTTTGACCGGAAACTGGGGGGACTCGGGTTCCAACTGAAGCAACGCGCATGGCACGAACCGCGCGAGGTGCTGCTCGCCGACCTGTGTCGCGGTCGCAAGGTCGCGGTCGACTGCCATTCGGCCGCCGCGCTGGTATCCGGAATCTATTTGGCAGATTCCGTGCTGCCCCTGCGACGGACACTCGGCCCCATTGAACGCGAACGGATGCGCAAACTCGGGCAGGAGGTCGCGCATTCCGTCGAAGCGACGGCTCGCAATGTCGAGTTGGGCGATACGGAAGCCGAGATCAACGCGCAGTTGGCCCACCGGCTCTTACGACGGGAAGTGGACCCCGTCCACCTGCGGGCCTGCGTCGATGGACGAACCGCCGCCTATCGCCACGGGACGGGGGGAGCCTCCGAGATGAAGCGGTGTGTGATGATCTCCGCGACAGGATCGCGGGATGGACTGCACTGCACCGCGACGCGTACGGTTCTGTTCGGATTGCCGACAGGAGGATTTGTAGAAGCGTTTCACAAATCGACCATGCTGTGTGCAACGGGAATGCACTTCACCCAATCCGGTTTGATGTTTCGCGACATCTGGCCGAAAGTGAAACGCATCTACGAAAAACAGAATCTGGTCGATGAATGGCGACTTGCCGACCAGGCGGAGGTGACCGGTTACCGCCCCTGCGAGACGCTTCTGACCCCCGACTGCGACGTGGTCATTGAACCGCATATGGCGATTTTCTGGCATCCCTCGGTGGCGGGAGCGATGGTGGGAGACACCATGCTGGTGACCGATGAGGGGTTCGAATTGGTCACACCGGCCAGCGACTGGCCACTCATTACCGTCACCGTGAAGGGCGAGGCGATATCGCTCCCCGACTTGCTGGTGAGACCCAGCAGCGGTTGACTGTTCGCCTCCCTTGAGGCCGGACTATACTCGCGGTGTTTCCCGTCCCTCTTTCGAACCTGGTTCGCATGTCCCCCTCGCCCACCCCAATCGAAATCCAATGCGCGGCTGTCAAGAAAAAACTTGACGCCGCCGAGCCGATCGTGTTCATCGACTGTCGCGAAAAAGACGAACACTCCCGCGTCCATATCGCCGCGGCACAACTGTTGCCAATGAGCGAAATCGCGAGCCGCGTCGCGGAGTTGGAAGCCCATAAAAAGTCGCAGGTCATCATCCACTGCCACCATGGTGGCCGGAGTCTGCGGGTCGCCCGCTGGTTGCGCGACCAGGGATTTGAACACGCGCAGAGCATGGCCGGGGGAATTGACCAGTGGGCGGTCGAAATCGACCCGGCATTGCCACGCTATTAGTTTCAGGATCGCGGTGTGATGACTCTTCGCTGTGTGCGGTTTTCAGTGGTGGTTTTTCTGTGTGTGGCCCTGATCGGCGCACTCCACAGCTCGTTCGCGCTGGGCGAAGATCCCCCATCGGCGGTCGGACCGCTGCTTAAACTCTACCGCAGCGGAAAGCTGCCGGCGGATCGGCAGCCGGCCGTCGTGGAAATGATCTGCGTGCGGGGCAATGAACACGATTTGCGCGTGGTTCTCGACAAGGTGCTGGATCCCGACGGCATGACTGCCGCTGTCCGCCTGAAAGCGATCGCGGGTCTGACCGACGCGGCGATGACCCGCAAAGTGAAACCGACTGGAGATCTCGCCGGCATCGCCCGCCTGCTCGAAGAGAAAGAGGTCGCACTGCAACTGGCGGCGGTTCGTCTGGCGGGGGCGTGTCGGCTGGCGGAGGCGCGTCCGCTGTTGCGAAAAATCGCACTGGATGTCGTTTCGCCCGCAGACCTTCGGAAAGCCGCGATCGCTGGCCTGGTGGCCGAAGGGGACGCCGACAGCGAAGAAACGCTGATCGCCCTGTGCGACAAAGGGCGGCCGATCTCCACCCGGATTCAGGCGGCGGCCGGCTTGGTGGGCTTCGATGTGAAACTCGCCGCGACTCAAGCGGCGGCCGTGCTGGCGAGCGCCTCGCCCAGCGACGAAAGCGGACCATTGCTCGACGCGTTTTTCGACCGTAAGGAAGGATCAGATGAACTGGCCCGAGCGCTCGAAAAGGTCTCCCTTTCGGTCGACGTCGCGAAACGGGCGTTGCGGACGATGTATTCGGTTGGCCGGAGTGACGGGGGATTGTCCAACGTCCTCAGTAAGGCTGCGGGAATCGCTGCCGATCTCCCTCCACCGACCCCCGAGGAAGTCGCCAAAATCGTCGCGGACGTCCCGATCAAGGGGGATCCCGCCCGGGGAGAGCTGGTATTCCGCCGGACCGATGTGAGCTGCATGCGGTGTCACAGCGTGAGTCGCGCGGGGGGCCAGGTTGGTCCCGAACTGAGCGCGCTGGGAGGGTCGTCTCCGATCGACTATGTGGCCAATTCCATTCTGAATCCGAATCTCGCCGTCAAAGAGCAATACGTCACGCGGGTCTTCGAACTGGTGAGCGGCAAAGTGCTGTCGGGTGTGGTCATCGATCGGGACGAGACCCGCGTGCGCATCCGCGATGCGCAAGGCAAAGTGCAGGTCATTCCAACAGCAGACATCGAAGAGGAATCCGAGGGGGCTTCGATGATGCCGATGGGGCTGACGAAGTTTCTGACCCGAGACGAACTTCTCGATCTGATCCGATTCGTTTCGGAATTGGGGAAACCTGGACCGTACTCGGTGCAGACCGCCCCGCGAATTCAGCGCTGGCAGGTCCTGTCGAACCCGCCGCCGGAATTGATTGATGACGTTCCCCACTTGG
>JAPLOC010001062.1 GCA_026692825.1 Planctomycetota bacterium
CAGCTTTCGCGGCAACCGGGTTGACGCCTCTCGGGCTGGAATGACCCCCACAACAGTCCGATCCACGCTGAATCCTCCGTGAAGAATGGCCGTCCGAGAACTTCGGTCGACACCGGGAGTCTATCAGACCGGGGGCGGGTTTTCATCCACGCTTTCGCGTTCCAGGCGGGCGAGAAATTCCCGCGGATCGGCGGGTGGGTCGCCTCCCAATTCCAGGGGGGAATCGGCGGCGCCGGATACGTGACGGTGGAGCGGCACCCGGCGGGCGGTCCATTGCCGGGTGACAAGCAACAGGACGCCGAACGTACAGACCAGCAAAACGACCGCCGGCACCATCAACGACGCCATGCGGTCCGAGACTTCCTTTGATCCACTCCGGACGACCTTCTGAAATTCGCGCCCGATAAACATGGGAGCGGCGTGCTGACCATGTGCCGTGGCGTAATTCAGTCGTTTGAAAAAATACGCCGGGATCCGCACCCGCTCCCGAATTTCATTTCCTTCCGTGAAGTCGGCAGGAGCGGAAACACAGACGATGCGATACGGGTTCGTGCGCCCCGCCTCATCGGTGAAAAGCCAGCCCTCATACAATTCGTCGAACCCTTCGTCATTGGGACCGGCGGGGATCGGGCCGAATCGACGCAATTCCCCTTCAACCCAGACAATTTCGCCCCGATGCTCCGCCGGGTCATTCATCAGCGTCGCATAGGTCAAATCGATACGGGCCGCTGACTCAAACCGGTCGACGGGAATCTCCCGCGATTTCGCCAGCATCGCGAAATACGCCGGGTTTTCCGCCGCCCGAACTCCGACTCGTGAATCCTCGACCGCGTCCAGAAAATCGCCGGAGATCCGCAGGTCCAAATCGGCCGGCTGTCGGTCACGAGTCGCCAATTGCGAGGAATTCCGAGGGGTGACAATGCGGATCTGGTCTGGTTCGAGGTCGTCTTTTTCCGCGAGCGCCGGCCGCGCTTTCCCTTCGCGAGCGGTTGGAGAACTGGTGGGATCGGGGGCGAGCCACTTCCAGTTGCCCGGCTTACGAGCCTCGCTGATCGCGATCAAAACAATCGCCAAAGACATCACCGACCAGACGATCCGCCGACGGTTTCGGGTCGGGTTGTAGCGGGGAGTGGTGCGTTGGGTGGCGGTGGGCTTCATGGGGTGGATTCTATACCGCGAGCGGGGTTCAATGCGACTATTTTTTGGGAGCCACTTTGTGTGCCAACTCGGTCGAATGCCGGTGAGTCGTTCCGACTACAAGCCGTTCAATTCTTGGTTCGCCGCGCAGATTTTTGAGTGGCCATTTCGACGAACTGCTTCGTGCCCGCGTTTTTTCGGGCAACATTGCGGTAACGACGCGGCCCCCGCGTTCCGGTTCCTCTTGACCACACGATGGGACTCCGGACGCATGGCTGCAAGATCGATTGTCGATCGATTTACGAACTTCAAACGTGCGATTGCCCCCAAAGTGGCCGCTTATTTCTTGGTGTTCCTCGACGTGCGTTTCTTACCCGTAGGCGTTTCTTTCCGAGATTCCGGATTTTGCAGCATCTGAGGCGGAGATTGACTATGTCGTTCAACCAGCACCTGTGCGGCGGCCGGTCTGCCGAGCGTCACCGGGCGATCCCCCACGCGTGAGGTGATAATGCCCGCTTCGACCGAGTTGTTTTCGACAATGGCGGTGACGCCAATTTTGAAGCCATTTTCGCTGAGGTATCTCAGGAATTCTGGCTGCTGGTTGATGACGCGGACGACCGTGACCGATTCGTGCAGATTGCAGTCGGACAGCGGAACGAGTTCGGCACAGTCTGCCCGCATCAGGCCGTCGGCCGCTGGAATCGGGTCGCCATGCGGGTCGACGACGGGGTGTCCGAGGTAGGCGTCAATCCGGTCGATCAGTACGTCGCTGACGGCATGTTCCATGTTTTCGGCCTCTTCGTGAACCTGATCCCAGGTGAGGTCGAGTGTTCGGACGAGAAAGGTCTCAAGCAGCCGATGCCGGCGGAGCATCCGGAGAGCCAGCGTCCGTCCCGCTTTGGTGAGGGAAACCCCTTCGTACGGCTTGTAACTCGCCAGTCCGCTGTCCGATAGGGTTTTCAGCATGCTGGTGACGGTTCCGGGTGAGACCTTGACGGCGGCGGCCAGTTGACCGGTGGTGACGCTTTCGGAATCGTTGGCCTGCGATTGCTGCAGGATCGCTTTGAGGTAGTTTTCGACCGTCAGACTGGCCATCGAATCGCCCCGAGGTTTTGAACACTCAAAAAGAAAAGTTTTGACAACCCTTGACTGGTCGGGAGGTCGGAGTCAGAATCGCAGACATGAAGATCCGTATTGTACGCGCAGCGCCGCCAAAACCAAGCGGCCCCAAGGTGGTGTCTGGTCGTCGCTTCCTGCTGGTGTGGGTTGGACTCGCACTGTCGAGTCTGGCCCTCGGTTGCGGTCCGGGGACGCATTCCCCGTCGGCGGGGGGTAGGCTTCAGGTTCTGGCGACCACTGGGATGATCGCCGACACGGTGCGGCAGATCGCTGGCGAACACGCGGATGTCGTCGCACTGATGGGGCCGGGGGTCGATCCGCATCTCTACCAGCCCAGTACGCGTGACCAGCGTCGCCTGCGTGAGGCGCAACTGGTCTTCTACAACGGCTTGCATCTTGAAGGGAAAATGGTCGAGGTGTTTGAGTCGCTTGCGAAGGAAAAAACCGTGGTGGCGGTTTCCGCCGACATTCCCGACGATCGACTGCTGTCGTGGGCCGATGCGGCGGGAATGCACGATCCGCACATCTGGTTTGACGTGGCCCTGTGGAAAACGGCGGCCGAGACCATTGTCGCGGCGTTCTGCGAGGCCGACCCGAAACACTCCGCCGACTACCGCGCCAACGGTGCGAAGTACCTCATTGAACTGGAGAAACTCGATCAATATTGCCGGCAGCGGGTCGAGGAGATCACCCCGAACCGCAGGGTTCTGATCACCAGTCACGACGCGTTTCATTATCTCGGTCGGGCCTATGGGTTCGAGGTGGTCGGAATTCAGGGGATCAGTACCGAAACCGAAGCGGGATTGCGCCGATTGACCGATACGGTTGATTTGATCCGCGCCCGGCGAATCACGGCGATCTTTCCCGAATCGAGTGTCTCGCGGGCCGCGATCGAACGGGTCGCCGTCGACGCACCGGTCAACCTGGGAAACGAACTCTATTCCGACGCGCTGGGGGCTGCCGACGGGCCGGCGGGAACCTACGTGGGGATGATCCGCACGAATATCGACTCCATCGTTGAGGCGCTTTCCGGCGAATCGAAATGACCAATTCGAATTCGCCCCCTCCCTGCGTCGAGATCCACGACCTGACCGTCAGCTATGACAAAAAGCCGGTCTTGTGGAATATCGATGTCAGCCTTCCCGAAGGGGAGTTGATTGGGGTGATCGGTCCCAACGGTGCCGGCAAAAGCACGTTGATCAAAGCGGTCCTCGGACTGATTCCCGCCGACAGTGGCTGGGTGCGGGTGTATGGAGAACCGCTCGCCAGGCAGCGGCGATTGGTCGGTTACGTCCCGCAGCGGGAAAGTGTTGACTGGGACTTTCCCGTCACGGTCCGAGATGTCGTGCTGATGGGAACGTACGGTCGGTTGGGACTGTTGCAGCGACCGGGAAAAACCGAAAGGGATCTGGCGGACCGGTGCCTGGCCGATGTCGGCATGGCCGACTATCGCAATCGCCAGATCTCCAATCTCTCGGGCGGTCAGAGACAGCGGGTGTTTCTCGCCCGCGCGCTCGCTCAACAGAGCAAAGTCTATTTCATGGACGAGCCATTCGTGGGGGTCGACGCCGCCACCGAGTCGGCGATTATCGCCCTGCTGCGTACGATGAAGCGCGAAGGGCGCACCGTGATCGTCGTCCACCACGATCTCCAGACCGCGCCCGACTACTTTGACAGCATTCTGATGCTCAACATGCGGCTCGTTGCTTTTGGCCCGACCGCAAAGGTCTTCACCCCCGAGTTGTTGCAAAAGACCTACGGCGGCCGGCTGACCATTCTCACCGAGGCGGCTGAACGTGTCGCCGGGACGCGGAGGTAATCCCGGTGGATTTCCCCGGCGTACTTGCCAACGCGACCAGCTCACAATTCCTTTCGGAAATGGCGCGGTTCTGGTCGTTTCAAGATGGCAGCGTGCGCACCTCGGCGGCGGCGATGCTGCTGTTGGGAGTGAGTTGCGGTTCGTTGGGCTGCTTTGTCGTCTTGCGGCGACTCTCTTTGGTTGGGGACAGCCTGGGGCACGCGGTGCTGCCGGGGGTTTGCCTTGGTTTCATGGTGACGTGGTCGAAGAATCCGCTGTGGCTGTTCGTGGGGGCGACGGCGACCGCGACGATCGCGAGTCTGCTGATCGGAACCATCCAGCGTAACACGCGGCTCAAACCTGATGTGGCGATGGGGCTGGTGCTGTCGGGATTCTTCGGTGTGGGATTGATGCTGTTGTCGCTGATTCAAAACGACTCCCGGGGGGGACAAGGGGGGCTCAATCAGTTCTTCTTCGGACAGGCGGCGGCGATCAGCGCGAATGACCTGATGCTGATCGCCGGTGTGACGGCGGTGATTGTGGCGGGAGTGGTGGTGACGTTTAAGGAGCTTGCCGTCTCGAGTTTTGACGAAGGATTCGCGGCATCCTTGGGGCTCCCCACCCGGCGGATCCACTACTTTCTGATGGCACTCACCGGGATGGCGATTGTCATTTCAATTCAAGCCGTGGGGGTTGTGCTGCTGTCGGCGCTGCTGATCACCCCGGCGGCGACGGCCCTGTTGCTCACGGACAAACTGCCAAGGATGGTGATGCTGTCGGTTCTCTTCGCGGCATTCGCGGGGATTGTCGGTCTGAATGTCAGTTCGTTGAGCGCCGAGGTTCTCAACGGGTTTCTGGATGTTGTCTTGACCCAGGTCGGGAGAAGTGGGTTGGAACTGAGTGCCAGCCGCATGAGTACCAGTCCGCCGACCGGTCCGGTGGTGGTATTGATTCTGGCGATGACATTTCTGACGGCACTCGTCTTTTCACCCCGGTACGGCGTTGCGACGAAACTGTTTCGGCGCTGCATGCGCGTGCGGGCGGCGCGGGCCGGGATGGAGGGGGCATCGGAATGACATCTGCCGGCGTTCTGGTGGCGGACGTGCTGCTGGCTGCGAGTCGGCTGTTGCCGAGTTTCGACTTGCACGAACACGTATTCGACTTGTGGCGCGGGGCCGCCCTGCCCGACACGATCTGGACAGTCTCGATGGGGGGGCTGGTAGCCTTGGCGTGCGCCTGGCTGGGGTGTTTCCTGATTTTGCAGGGGCAGGCGCTGTTAGGCGACGCGATCAGTCACACGGTGTTACTGGGGATCGTGGTCGCCGCCCTGGTGACCGGTTCCGTGGGAAGTGGTTCGTTGCTGTTGGCGGCGGCGATTACAGGATTACTGACGACCAGCTTGATTGAGGCGATTCGGGGGGCATCGCGGATCAAAGAAGACGCGGCGACGGGCATTGTGTTCACGAGCCTGTTCGCATTGGGGGTGTTATTGCTGTCGACGCTGGCGTCGAAAGCGCATCTCGACCCCCAGCACGCGCTTTACGGAATGCTGGAATTCGTTCCCTCGGGTGAAAAGAGCGGGATCTTCGGGTTCCCGGTTCCCGTCTCCGTCCTGCGAATGTTTGTTTTGTGCCTCTTACTGCTGGCGGGGCTGGTGGCGTTTTTCAAGCAATTGCTGGTGACCAGCTTTGATCGGCAACTGGCCGAATCGCTCGGAATGCGGCCGAGGCTGATTCGCCTGCTGCTGCTGGCGGCACTGTCGTTGACGGTTGTGGGGGCGTTCAGTTCGGTTGGGGCCGTGCTGGTGGTGGGGCTGCTGGTCGCGCCACCCGCGACGGCTTATCTCATGACGGACCGTTTGCCGCGAATGCTGGCATGGGCTTCCTTTTTCGGCGTTGCCTCGTCGCTGGTGGGGTATCACGTCGCGTATTGGCTGGAAGTGACGGCGGCTGGAACGATGGTCGCGGTCGCGTGCTTCTGGTTCACTCTCGCGTTTCTGTTCGCACCCCGGGAGGGGGTGATCTCGCGACTCTTTCGGCAACTGGTGCTGCGAGTGCGGACCGGTCACGAGAACATCGCGCGACTTTTACTGAAACTCGGGGCAATTCCCGAGTGTCCCCCGGTTTCGCTGAAGACACTTGCCGATTCGGGAGATCGACCGCTCGCGCTGGTCACCACCATTGTGCAGCAGTTGCGGTGGCGGGGATGGATCGAACGGGTCGAGGGGACTGGGGGGGGCGGCGTGCGACTTTCGAATCGCGGACTCGATCACGCCCGGCGACTCGATCGCGCTCATCGATTATGGGAGGCGTACCTGGTCGAGCGGGTGGGGATCGCGCACGATCACGTTCACCCAACCGCCGAGGAGATTGAGCATCTGCTCGACGATCAACTGGTCGCCCGGCTCGACGACGCGCTGGGGCATCCGGGAGTTGATCCGCATGGCGCGCCGATTCCGCGTGTTCCGGTGAGTGAAGACCGCCCGACGGTCTTCGCCCTTTCGCGCCTGCAGGTGGGTGAAACGGGTCGCCTGGTAGGACTTTCACCGTCGGTTGATTCGCCGCGAACTGAGCCTCAAACCCCAGAAACCGAGGCGATTATCGCGTTGCGGTTCAAACTGGGAGAGCGGTTTCGAGTGGTACAGCGCGACGTCGCGGGAGGAACCTGGACGATCACACTCGACGACGGCCGCCGCATCGACACGCCGCACGTATTGGCCGATCAGATTCTGGTGGATGTGGAGGCGAATACCGCGGGAGCGGCGGGTTGAGTCGGGACCCGGGAAGTCGTTCGCGTTTGTCGGCAGATCCGAGGCCATCACTTCACTGCATATCCCGTTAGAAACGATCGGTCATATTGAAGAGTGAAATGGACTCGGCAACGCCCCGTTCGCCAGACACTCCCGCGTTTGAACCGCGATCAAGTGAGACCAACAACCGACTGACGGCGAACCCGCTGCGGAACTCCTGACCGGACGGGACTCCACGAGGACGTCGGCTTGACACTTTGATGTGAATCGAAGCGAAGATCCGAGCCCCGAAACCGATGACGATACCCTGCGAAAAAATGTCGGGGCGACAGGATTTGAACCTGTCGTCGAAAATGACGTAAATGGCGTTGCGGCAGAGACTTCCGCCAATCCGCCTTTGGGCGTTGCTGCACCGGCGCTGCATCTGGGGAGCACGAATTGTCTCGCAGTGTCGTCAATCGACACACTCAACCGGTCGCTGAAGACCACGACCGAACCTCCATCGAAAGCTAAAGGCAATAGTCCTGGTGAAGTCGAAGCCAATCCAGCGGCCAGGCACGGGTCGCGACTCCCCCGGCTTGCCAGCGACAACAACGGACCTCGACAGAGAGAAGTTCGTGGGACGTCTTCCGGCAGGACGATCGACTTTCTGTCAAAAGTCTGGCCCGAACTTTCTTCCCACGTTCGCGATTCCATCCTCACCCTGTTCGACGCAGACCTCGGCAGAAAGGGGGATCGATGAACTCCCTCTTCGAGGATCCCACGCCGGAAGACCCGGTAGCACACGAGAATCCGCAGCGTCAGAATCCAGCACCTGGTCGAGTTCGCGACCTCCAATCGCTCGTCGACCTGGGGCATCGGTTCCCGACGATCTATGCCGACCCGCCGTGGGAGTATGCGAACCGTGTCGCGCGCGGCGCCGCTTCACGGCACTATCGCACGATGACACTTGATGACATCTGCGGACTGCCGGTTTCAAATCTGACGACCGACGACGCACATCTCCACCTCTGGACCACGAACGGCTTCCTCAGCGAAGCGTTCCAGGTCATCAAGGCTTGGGGCTTTGAGTACAAATCGTGCTTCGTCTGGGTCAAGCCGGAACTCGGCTGCGGCAATTACTGGCGAGTATCCCACGAGTTCTTGCTGCTTGGAGTTCGAGGACGATTGCCGTTCCGCGAACGGACCCACAAAAGCTGGCTCCTTCACCACCGACGCGAACACAGCCGAAAACCAGAAAGCGTCCGGCTGCTCATCGAGCAGGTGAGCCCAGGCCCCTATCTCGAATTGTTCGGACGAGCCGAAGTCCCCAATTCTGATTGGACCGTATTCGGCAATCAGGTGGAGCGTCGACTTTTCTAACCAGTTCCTTCTGCCCCCGCATCCGCCGGTTTTACCAACGGTATCGACTGCCGGCCATCCTGGAACTCCATTTCTGAGTGCCGCCATATATTCTACCATTTTGTTCCAATTTATCACACCCACAGTTGAATAAACCACCGCATTGTTACCAACTTACCCACACACCCGGACACGAAGTGCTCACTATTTCTGGAAGTATCTCATGTGCCATGATGCGGCCTAATGACACACGCCATCATTTTATATTCATACCACTTGTTATGCAGCTCAGTCTGCTTAC